>NZ_DBNHDN010000014.1:0-159891 GCF_057139185.1 Rudaea sp.
GCGCGGGCGTGGTGGCGAAGATCATCAAGTGACGACACGGCGCGCTCGCGTGTGAAGCGCGGGCGCGTTTGCCGGGATGTCATACCCGCGCGCTTCTGGCGGGGATTTCGCGACTCTTGTTTTTCCGTCGCACAAAAGCAAAGACACTGGATTCCCGCCAAACGCGTGCGGGAATGGCCGCTGAAAACATCGCCGGTCCCATTGCACTGGGGATTTTTCGTCGAGGCTATTCCATTTCAAAAAAATACCGCTATAATGCAAGACCCTCGCCGAACGATCCTTTGCGATTGGCTGGCGATGCAGCGAAATGAGGCCCAGGACGGGTTTCGACTTCGCGGACAAGGACTGTCGATCGCTTTGGCGCCGGTGAGGCGTCCGTGAGCGAAAAATTTCTAGTTTGGGCGGGCCCGCAATGGCTCGCCCATTCTTTCGTATCGAGCAATACGGTTTCACCCAATCGACCCGGAACCGGGTCGCCGCGGCAATGTAAGGGTCTGCTGCGGGCAAGCAACGTTCTTTCAGATTAGGACACGGCAATGGCTGACCAGAAGATTCGCATCCGGCTCAAGGCCTTCGATCATCGTTTGATCGATCGCTCGGCGAGCGAAATTGTTGAGACGGCGAAGCGCACCGGCGCGCAAGTGCGCGGCCCGATTCCGCTGCCGACCAAGATTGAGCGCTACACCATCCTGACCTCGCCGCACGCCGACAAGGACGCGCGCGATCAGTACGAAACCCGCACGCACAAGCGCGTCATGGACATCGTTGATCCCAACGACAAGACCGTGGACGCATTGATGAAGCTCGACCTCGCCGCTGGCGTGGACGTGCAGATCAAGCTTTATTGAGATCACAGCAATGACTATCGGAATTATCGGCCGCAAGTGCGGCATGACGCGAGTCTTCACCGAGGCCGGCGAATCGGTGCCGGTGACGCTGATCGAGGCGACCCCGAACCGCATCACCCAGGTGAAGACGGTCGAGACGGATGGCTACACCGCCATTCAGGTAACCGCGGGCACGAAGCGCGCGGCGCTCGTGAGCAAGCCGCTCGCCGGTCACTACGCCAAGGCCAAGGTCGAGGCTGGCCGCGGTCTGTGGGAGTTTCGCATCGACGCGAAGGACATCGGTGGCTACGCGGTCGGCGGCGAGCTGAAGGCCGACGAAGTGTTCAAGGTCGGTCAGAAGATCGATGTCGCCGGCGTGACCAAGGGCAAGGGCTTCCAGGGCACGATCAAGCGCCACAACTTCACGATGGGCGATGCGACGCACGGCAACTCGTTGTCGCACCGCGCGCCGGGTTCGATCGGTCAGCGCCAGACTCCGGGTCGCGTGTTCCCGGGCAAGAAGATGTCCGGTCACATGGGTGCCACGCGCCAGTCGATGATGAACCTCGAAGTCGTGAAGATCGACGCCGAAAAGCATTTGATCGCCGTGCGCGGCGCGGTGCCGGGCGCGCCGGGCGGCAATGTGGTCGTCAGTCCCGCGGCCAAGGCTTGAGGAGCAACAATATGGAACTGCAAGTACAAGGCGCCAAGCAGCCGCTGTCGGTTTCCGACGCAGTGTTCGGCCGCGCATATTCCGAAGGTCTCGTGCACCAGGTCGTCGTTGCCTATCGCAACGCCGGTCGCGCGGGTACCAAGGCGCAGCTGACGCGCTCGGATCTGTCGGGCACGACGAAAAAATTCAAGAAGCAGAAGGGCGGCGGTGCGCGTCATGGCGACTACCGCGCTCCGATCTTCGTCGGCGGTGGCCGCGCGTTCGCGGCGAAGCCGCGCGACTTTTCGCAGAAGGTCAACAAAAAGATGTACCGCGGTGCGATCCAGGCGATCCTGTCCGAGCTCAACCGTCAGGGCCGTCTGCAGATCGTCGAGTCGTTCGGCGTCGACAAGGTCAGCACCAAGGCCCTCGCCGCCAAGCTTGCGGACCACGCCGGGCGCACGCTGATCGTTACCGAAGACGTCAACCAGAACCTGTTCCTGTCCGCGCGCAACCTGCACAAGGTCGCCGTGGTCGATGTCGCCGCGATGGACCCGGTCACCCTGGTCGATGCGCAGCATGTTGTGATGACCGTCGACTCGGTCAAGAAGATCGAGGAGTGGCTGGCATGAGCACCGAAATCAAAAACGAGAAGCTGTACACCGTGATCCGCGCTCCGCACATCTCGGAAAAGAGTGCGCGCGCGCAGGAGCACAGCCAGTACGTGTTCGAAGTGGCCGCCGATGCGGACAAGCAGCTGGTCAAGGACGCGGTCGAGGCGCTGTTCAGCGTCAAGGTCGAGTCGGTCAACATCATCAACGTCAAGGGCAAGGTCAAGTCGTTTCGCCAGCGTGCGGGTTCGCGCAACGGCTGGCGCAAGGCGTATGTGCGCCTGACCGAAGGCCAGACCATCGACGTTACCGCGAAGGCTTGATCCACAAGCCGCGCTCCAAGAATTTATCGGAACCAGAACAATGGCACTGATCACATTGAAGCCAACTTCTCCGGGACGCCGCGCGATGGTGCGCGTGACGACGCCGGGGCTGTACAAGGGCGATCCGTACGCACCGCTGACCGAACCGCAGTCGAAGACCGGTGGCCGCAACCATTACGGCCGCATCACGACGCGCCACAAGGGTGGCGGTTCCAAGCAGCACTACCGCGTCATCGACTTCAAGCGCGACAAGGAAGGCATAGCCTGCCGCGTCGAGCGTCTCGAGTACGATCCGAACCGCACCGCGAACATCGCGCTGCTTCTGTACGTCGACGGTGAACGCCGTTACATCATCGCGCCGAAGGGCGTGATCGTGGGCGACCAACTCATGGCCGGCCGCGATGCGCCGATCAAGGCGGGCAACTCGCTGCCGCTGCGCAACATTCCGATCGGTTCGACCGTGCATTGCGTGGAAATGAAGCCGGGCAAGGGCGCCCAGCTCGCGCGCAGTGCCGGCGCCTCGGTGCAGCTGATCGCGCGCGAAGCGGGCTATGCCACTTTGCGCTTGCGCTCGGGCGAAATGCGCAAGGTGCCGGTGGATTGCATCGCCACGATCGGCGAAGTCGGCAATTCCGAGCACAACCTGCGCAAGCTCGGCAAGGCAGGTGCGAAGCGTTGGCGCGGCGTGCGTCCGACCGTGCGTGGCGCGGCGATGAACCCGGTCGATCATCCGCACGGCGGTGGTGAGGCGAAAGCTGGCCAGGGCAACCCGCACCCGGTGTCGCCGTGGGGCCAACCCGCCAAGGGCTACAAGACGCGCAAGAACAAGCGCACCACGCAATTCATCGTGCGCGATCGTCGCGGTTGATAGAACAGGACTAACTCACAATGGCACGTTCACTGAAAAAAGGTCCGTTCGTCGATCTGCACCTGCTGAAGAAGGTGGAAGCGGCGTCGGGTTCCAATACCAAGCGTCCGATCAAGACCTGGTCGCGCCGCTCCATGATCCTGCCGGAGATGGTGGGTTTCACCATCGCCGTGCACAACGGCAAGGCCCATGTGCCGGTGCTGGTCAACGAGAACATGGTCGGGCACAAGCTCGGCGAGTTCGCCGCGACGCGCACCTTCAAGGGTCACTCCGGCGACAAGAAAGCCGCCGAAGCCAAGAAGTAAGGTGACGACATGAGCATCGAAGCAAAAGCCATCCTGCGCGGCGCGCGCATTTCCTCGCTGAAGGCGCGGCTGGTCGCTGACCAGGTCCGCGGCCTGCCGGTCGGGCGTGCGACCAACCTCCTGCAATTCAGCGACAAGAAGGCGGCGCACCTGATCAAGAAGGTGCTGCTCTCGGCCGTAGCCAATGCCGAGAACAACCTCGGCGCCGATGTCGACGAGCTGAAGGTGAAAACCATCATGGTCGACGACGGTCCGCAGTTGAAGCGCATGCACGCGCGCGCCAAGGGCCGCGGTTCGCGGATCATCAAACGCACGAGCCACGTCACCGTGGTCGTCGGGAGCTAATCACATGGGTCACAAGGTTCATCCCACCGGCATTCGCCTCGGCATTTCCAAGGACTGGAACTCCAAGTGGTACGCCAACAAGCGCGAATACGCGCAGTACCTCGCGGCCGATCTGAAGGTGCGCGAAATGTTGCGCGAGAAGCTCGCCCAGGCAGGCGTGTCGAAGATCGCCATCGAGCGCCCGGCCAAGACCGCGCGCATCACGATCCACACCGCACGTCCCGGCGTCGTCATCGGCAAGAAAGGTGAGGACATCGAGAAGCTGCGTCGCGACGTGTCGAAGGTGATGGGCGTGCCCGCCCACATCAACGTCAGCGAAGTGCGCAAGCCGGAACTCGATGCTCAGCTCGTCGCCGAGTCCATCGCGCAGCAGCTCGAGCGCCGCATCATGTTCCGCCGCGCGATGAAGCGTTCGGTCGGCAACGCGATGCGCCTCGGTGCGCTCGGGATCAAGATCAATGTGGGTGGCCGTCTCAACGGCGCGGAAATCGCGCGTTCGGAGTGGTACCGCGAGGGCCGCGTGCCGCTGCATACGCTGCGCGCCGACATCGACTACGGTTTCGCCCAGGCGAAGACCACCTACGGAATCATCGGCATCAAGGTGTGGATCTACAAGGGCGAAGTATTCGACCTGGCTGCGCACGCCGCCGAATCCGGCAAAGAAGAGGTGCGCGAATCCGCTCCGCGCGGCGATCGTGGCGACCGTCGCGAACGCACCGAGCGCGAGCCGCGTGGTGACCGCGAACCGCGCGGCGCACGATAAGGCAAGGAACCTTCACTATGTTGCAACCCAAAAACACCAAGTACCGCAAGCAGATGAAGGGCCGCAATCGCGGCATTGCCTTCGTCGCCAACAAGGTGAGCTTCGGCGAGTTCGGTTTGAAGGCGACAACGCACGGTCACCTGACCGCACGTCAGATCGAAGCTGCGCGCCGTTGCGTGACGCGTTTCGTCAAGCGCGGCGGCAAGCTGTGGATCCGCGTGTTCCCGGACAAGCCGATCACCAAGAAGCCGATCGAAGTCCGCATGGGCGCCGGCAAGGGCAGCGTGGAGTACTGGGTCGCCGTCGTGCAACCCGGCCGCATGCTCTATGAAATCGAGGGCATCAGCGAAACAGAAGCTCGCGAAGCCTTCCGCCTGGCCGCCGCCAAGCTGTCGGTGCAGACCCAATTCGTGAATCGTACGGTGATGTAATGGACATCCAAGACCTCCGCAAGCAGTCCGCGCAAGAACTCAACGGTCAGCTCCTCGAGCTGCGCCGCGAGCAATTCAATCTGCGCATGCAGAAGAGCGCCGGTCAGCAGACCCAGACGCATCACTTCAAGCGCGTGCGTGCCGAAATCGCTCGAATCAAGACACTGCTGACGCAGAAGTCGGCGGCGAAGTAGAAAAATTGAACAGTGCGGGCAGGATGCCCGCTTTGTGATCTTCGCGACCAGGGATGAGCGCAAAAATAAACATGACAGGCCAGCAAGCCATGAGTGAAGTCAGCGGAACCAAAACCCAGCGCACGATCGAAGGTCGTGTGGTCAGCAACAAGATGCAGAAGACGGTCACCGTGCTGCTCGAGCGCCAGGTGCAGCATCCGCTGTACGGCAAGATCGTGCGGCGCTCGACCAAGGTGCACGCGCATGACGAGAAAGGCGAGTGCAAGGAAGGCGACGTGGTGCGCATCGTCGAGACGCGCCCGCTGTCGAAGACCAAGAACTGGCGTGTCGTGCAGGTGCTGACGCGCGCTGCGCAGTAACAACGTGGGACGTTGAGGAGTAGATAAATGATCCAGATGCAATCCACGTTGTCCGCGGCCGATAACAGCGGCGCCAAGCTGCTGTTCTGCATCAAGGTGCTCGGCGGCTCCAAGCGTCGTTATGCCGGCATCGGCGACATCATCAAGGTGTCGATCCGCGACGCAATTCCGCGCGGCAAGGTCAAGAAGGGCGAGGTCTACGATGCGGTGGTCGTGCGTACGCGCAAGGGCGTGCGTCGTCCCGACGGCTCGCTGATCCGCTTCGACGGCAACGCGGCGGTGCTGTTGAACAACAAGCTCGAGCCGATCGGCACGCGCATCTTCGGGCCGGTCACGCGCGAACTGCGCAGCGAGCGTTTCATGAAGATCGTCTCGCTCGCGCCGGAAGTGCTGTAAGCGACAAGCATTAAAAAAGTATACTTTTCGGAAATTGCCATGAACAGAATTCGCAAAGGTGATCAAGTCATCGTGGTCACCGGCAAATACAAGGGCCAGCGCGGCGAAGTGCTGCGCGTTGTTGCCGACCGCGTCGTCGTGCAGAACATCAACCTGGTCAAGCGCCACACCAAGCCGAATCCGCAGGCCAACCAGCCGGGCGGCATTGTCGAGCGCGAAGCCTCGATCCACGCCTCGAATGTGGCGCTGTTCAACGGCGCGACGGGCAAGGGCGGCCGCGTGAATTTCAAGACGCTGGCGGACGGGCGCAAGGTGCGCGTGTTCAAGACCGGCGAGCAGGCGGACGTTTGAGGAGCATGGCCATGACCCGTTTGGAAAAACATTACAAAGAAACCGTCGTTCCGAAGCTGACCGAGAAGTTCGGCTACAAGAACGTGATGGAAGTGCCGCGCCTGGTGAAGATCACGCTCAACATGGGCGTGGGCGAGGCGGCGGCGAACAAGAAAGTGCTCGAGAACGCGCTTGCCGACATGAACAAGATCGCCGGCCAGAAGGCCGTGGCGACGCTGTCGAAAAAGTCGATTGCGACGTTCAAGATTCGCGACGGCTGGCCGATCGGCTGCAAGGTTACCCTGCGTCGCGCGAAGATGTACGAGTTCCTCGATCGCTTGGTCACCGTTGCCCTGCCGCGCGTGCGCGATTTCCGCGGTGTGTCCGGTCGCGCGTTCGATGGTCGCGGCAACTACAACATGGGCGTCAAGGAACAGATCATCTTCCCGGAAATCGATTTCGACCAGGTCGACGCCATGCGCGGCATGGACATCGCGATCACGACGACCGCGAAGACGGATGCGGAAGCCAAGGCGCTGCTCGAGGCATTCAGCTTCCCGTTCCGCAATTGATTTTGATTCCAGCCCCTTGAATCAAGGGGCGCCCGAGCGTAGCGAGGGCAGGGTTGTGGGTATGCGTGGATCCCACGAAGACTAGCGAAGTCGGGCTTAATTGAAATAGAGAGACAAGTTATGGCAAAGACCAGCATGGTGGAGCGCGAGAAGAAGCGCGCGAAGACCGTCAAGAAATACGCGACGAAGCGCGCGGAGCTGAAGGCGATCGTGCTCAGCCCCAAGTCTTCGTACGAAGAGAAGATGGAAGCGCAGACCAAGCTGCAGAAGCTGCCGCGCGACGCCAGCCCGTCGCGCCAGCGCAACCGCTGCGAGCTGACCGGCCGTTCGCGCGGCGTCTACCGCAAGTTCTCGCTCGGCCGTCACAAGCTGCGCGAAGCGACCATGCGCGGCGACGTGCCGGGCTTGCGCAAGGCCTCCTGGTAAGGGTCGAAAGTCCGCAGGGCTTTCGGCGATTTATCTTTCAGTTTTAGAGACACAAGCGAAATCCATTCCGGATATCGATGCTAAGGAACCAGAAACATGAGCATGACTGATCCCATCGCCGATATGTTCACCCGCATTCGCAACGCGCAAGCGACCGCGAAGCCGACGGTGCGCATGCCGGCATCCAAGACCAAGCAGGCGATCGCCAAGGTGCTGAAGGACGAAGGCTACGTGCGCGACTTCCAGGTCAGCAAGCTGGCCAACAACAAGGCCGAACTCGAGATCGCGCTGAAGTACTTCGAAGGCAAGCCGGCGATCGAGTCGATCAGCCGCGTCAGCCGTTCCGGCCTGCGCGTGTACCGCGGCAAGGACGCGCTGCCGAAAGTGATGGGCGGCCTCGGCATCGCCATCGTCACCACGCCGGCCGGCATCATGACCGACGCGCAGGCGCGCGCTCAGGGCGTCGGTGGCGAAGTCATCGGCACCGTGGCGTAATCGGAGAATCATCATGTCAAGAGTTGCTAAAAAGCCGATCGCGCTGCCGAAGGGCGTCGAGCTGAAGGTCGCCGGTGAAGCGGTGACGGTGAAGGGTCCGAAGGGCGCGCTGTCGTTCGTCATGCCCGCCGGCGTCGAAGTCAACGTCAACGGCAGCGAAGTGCTGCTCGCCTCGAAGGATGCGGAGACGACCAAGTTCGCGGGAACCGCACGTGCGGTGCTGGCGAACATGGTCAAGGGCGTCAGCGAAGGCTACGAGCGCAAGCTCGAACTCGTCGGCGTCGGCTATCGCGCTGCGTTGCAGGGCAAGGACCTGAACCTTTCGCTCGGTTTCTCGCACCCGATCCTGTTCAAGGCGCCGGAAGGCATCACGATCACCGCGCCGTCGCAGACCGAAGTGCTGATCGCTGGAGCCGACAAGCAGCGCGTCGGCGAGACTGCGGCGAAGATCCGCGCGTTCCGCCCACCCGAGCCTTACAAGGGCAAGGGCGTGCGTTACGCCGGCGAGAAGATCACCATCAAGGAAGCCAAGAAGGCCTGATTAGGTTCTTCAGCTATCCGGAGACAAGACTATGTCGAACGAAAAGAACGAATCCCGCCTGCGCCGTGCGAAATCCACGCGTATGCACATCAAGAAGCTCGCCGTGCCGCGCCTGACCGTGCATCGCAGCGATCAGCACATCTACGCCCAGGTCATTTCGGCCGATGGCGCCAAGGTGATTGCAGCCGCATCGACGGTGCAGAAGGCGATCAAGGGCGATTTGAAAGCGACCAAGAACAAGGCCGCCGCCGCCGCCGTCGGCAAGGCGATCGCAGAGAAGGCGAAGGCCGCCGGCGTCGAGAGCGTCGCGTTCGACCGCTCGGGCTTTCGCTATCACGGTCGCATTGCCGCGCTCGCGGATGCGGCGCGCGAAGCTGGCCTCAAGTTCTGATCTGTAAAAATACTTCTCTACAATTCTAAGCGGCCTCGCCGCAAGCAAAAGTCCGCTGCAGCAAGGGCGGCACAAGGTGAAAAGTAATGTCAACGAACGAACGTGAAAACAGTGACGGCATGCTCGAGAAGCTCATTGCCGTCAACCGTGTGTCGAAGACAGTCAAGGGCGGTCGCCAGATGAGCTTCACCGCGCTGACTGTGGTCGGCGACGGCGACGGCAAGGTCGGCTTCGGTTACGGCAAGGCGCGCGAAGTGCCAGTCGCGATCTCGAAGGCGATGGAGCGCGCGCGCCGCGGCATGACCCAGGTCAAGCTCAACAACGGCACGCTCTGGCACGCGGTCAAGGCCAACCACGGTGCGGCGAAGGTGTACATGCAGCCGGCGTCCGAAGGTACCGGCGTCATCGCCGGTGGCGCGATGCGCGCGGTGCTGGAAGTGGTCGGCGTAAAGAACGTGCTGGCCAAGGCGCAGGGTTCGCGCAACCCGATCAATCTCGTGCGCGCCACGATCAAGGGCCTGGAAGCAATGGCGACTCCTGAGCGCATCGCTGCCAAGCGCGGCAAGAAAGTCGAAGAGGTGGGCGGTTATGGCCAAGGCTAAGAAAACGGAAGGCGGCACGATCACGGTGCGCCTGTACAAGAGCATGAACAGCTGCAAATGGGAGCATCGCCTGAGCGTGAAGGCGCTTGGTCTGAACAAGCTCAACGACGTGCGCGAGCTGAAAGACTCGCCGCAGGTGCGCGGTCTGGTCAACAAGGTCAACTATCTCGTGCGTATCGAGGGCTGAGGGCCGAGGGCCGAGGGTCGAAGAAGTCGCTTTCGTCGAGTCCCGGGTCCCGAGTGCCAAGTCCCGATATCCTGCAAATAATTCATTGGATACGATCATGCGTCTCAACAATCTCAAACCCGCCAAGGGTGCGCGCACCAAGCGCGTTCGCGTCGGCCGCGGCATCGGGTCGGGTCTCGGCAAGACCGCGGGTCGCGGCCACAAGGGCCAGTTCGCGCGCACCGGCAAGGGCAAGGTCAAGCCGGGCTTCGAAGGCGGCCAGATGCCGATGCAGCGTCGTCTGCCGAAGGTCGGCTTCCGTTCGAAACTCGCGCACAAGGTGTCCGAAGTGCTGCTGTACAAGCTCGAGACGGTCAAGGCCGACGTGATCGACTTCGACGCGCTCAAGGCTGCCGGTCTCATCGAGACTCGCGCAGAGCGCGCGAAGGTCGTCAAGAAGGGCGAACTCAAGCGCGCCGTCAAGCTCAAGGGCGTGGCCGTCACGGCCGGCGCCAAGGCGGCGATTCTCGCTGCCGGCGGCAGCGTAGAGTAACGGAGCGACGATGGCGGCTTCCCAAGCCAGCATGTTGGCCGGGCTCGGCAAATTGACCGAGCTCAAGCAGCGCGTCCTGTTCCTGATCGGTGCGTTGGTCGTGTACCGTCTGGGCTCGTTCATTCCTGTCCCTGGCGTCAAGTCGGCGGCGATGACTTCGCTGCTCGGCGGCGGTGGTGGCCTGATCGATCTGGCCAACATGTTCTCGGGCGGCGCGCTCGCGCGCTTCTCGATCTTCGCGCTCGGTGTCGTGCCGTACATCTCGGCATCGATCATCGTGCAGATGGTCGCCCAGGTCGTGCCCTCGCTGCAGTCGCTGCGCAAGGAAGGCGAGTCCGGCCGGCGCAAGCTGACCCAGTGGACGCGCTATTTCACCGTGTTGCTTGCGGCGGTGCAGTCGTTCGGCATTTCGAGCTGGCTGATGCATCAGAGTACGAGCGGCCAGCCGGTCGTCTATGCGCCCGGAATCGGCTTCATCTTCACTTCGATGATCGCGCTGACCTCGGGCACGCTGTTCCTGATGTGGCTCGGCGAGCAGATCACCGAACGCGGCATCGGCAACGGCATCTCGATGCTGATCTTCGCCGGCATCGTCGCCGGCCTGCCGGGAGCGACCTACCACACCCTGCAGATGGCGCAGAACGGCGAGCTGAACTTCATCAAGGTGTTGCTCGTGCTGCTGATCGTGGTCGCGGTGACGGCGTTCGTCGTCTTCGTCGAGCGTGGCCAGCGTCGCATCACGGTCAACTACGCGCGGCGCCAAGGTGGTGGCCAGGCGTACATGAACCAGTCGTCGCACCTGCCGCTCAAGCTCAACATGTCCGGTGTGATTCCGGCGATCTTCGCGTCGTCCCTGATCATGTTTCCGGCCACGGCCTCGTCCTGGTTCAGCGGCAGCACCGACGTCCGCTGGCTGCAGCAGGTAACCGCCGCGCTGGCGCCGGGTGAACCGCTGTACGAGATCCTGTACGCGCTGTTGATCATCGTGTTCGCGTTCTTCTATACCGCGCTCGTGTTCAACTCGAACGAGACGGCCGAGAATCTGAAAAAATCGGGCGCGCTGATTCCAGGTATCCGTCCGGGCAAGGCGACGGCCGACTATATCGACGGCGTGTTGACGCGTTTGACCGGGGCCGGGGCGCTGTACCTCGTGCTGGTCTGCGTGGTGCCGACTTTCCTGCAGCAGTATTTCCATGTGCCGTTCTATTTCGGCGGCACTTCGCTGCTGATCGTGGTCGTCGTGGTCATGGATTTCACCGCGCAGGTGCAGGCGCACTTGGTCTCGCATCAGTACGAAAGTCTGTTGAAGAAGGCGAATCTGAAGGGTTATGGCCGCGGCGGCAGTCCGGCACGGTAGCCACAGGCCAGAACATGGCGCGATGCGGGTGGAGCAGTTGCGAAACCCACCATCGGGCTTTGATTGGCGGTAAAAACCTTTGTCCGGCAGACTCTTGGGCTTCCGGAAACGTAAAAAACCAGTTACAATTTGCAGTTCACTGCGCTTTTGAGCGCAAAGAATTGAGAAGTGCGGCCCGGACGGCCGTTTTTCACTCGGGGCGGGACGCCTGAAAAAAGCACTCTTGGAGATAGAAAGATGGCGCGTATTGCGGGTGTCAACCTGCCGGTCCAGAAGCACGTCGTGATCGGACTGCAAGGCATTTTCGGTATCGGCCGCACGCGGTCGAAGCTGGTCTGTGAGGCGGCGGGCGTGAATCCGGCGACCAAGATCAAGTCGCTGACTGAATCCGAAGTCGAAAAGCTTCGCGCCGAAGTCGCGAAGTTCGTGGTCGAAGGCGATCTGCGTCGCGAAGTCGGCATGAGCATCAAGCGGCTGATGGACCTCGGCACCTATCGCGGCCTGCGCCATCGTCGCGGCCTGCCGGTGCGCGGCCAGCGTACGCGCACCAATGCGCGCACGCGCAAGGGTCCGCGTCGCGCGATCAAGAAGAATTAATTTATTTTTGCAAAGACGCGCGGCGCGTCTTTGCGGATTCTCAGGAAACCTTGACTCATGAATAAGCCGGTCGCTGCCAAGACCAAGAAGAAAGCCAAGCGCGTCGTCACCGATGCGATCGTCCACGTGCAGGCTTCGTTCAACAACACCGTCGTGACGATCACCGATCGCCAGGGCAACGCGCTGTCGTGGGCGACTGCGGGCGGCGCGGGTTTCCGCGGTTCGCGCAAGTCGACCCCGTTCGCCGCCCAGGTCGCGGCGGAGAAGGCCGGCCGTGTCGCGCAGGAATACGGCGTGAAAACCGCCGAAGTGCGTATCAAGGGCCCGGGCCCGGGTCGCGAGTCGGCAGTGCGCTCGCTCAACAACATCGGCGTGAAGGTGACCAACATCATCGATGTCACCCCGATCCCGCACAACGGCTGTCGCCCTCCCAAGAAACGCAGAGTCTGATGCGATCGTTCTGATCGCTAAATCTGAAGAATCGGCCATGCGTGGCCGGACTCGTTGAAAAGAGACAATCATCATGGCACGTTACATTGGTCCTACCTGCAAGCTCGCGCGCCGCGAAGGCGCCGATCTGAACCTGAAGAGCGCCGCGCGCGCCCTCGACTCGAAGTGCAAGCTCGAGAACAAACCCGGTCAGCATGGCGCCGGTGGCGGTGCGAAGAAGTCGCGCCTGTCCGATTATGCGGTGCAGCTGCGTGAGAAGCAGAAGGTCAAGCGCATCTACGGTCTGCTCGAGCGCCAGTTCAGCAACTACTACGTCAAGGCGTCGAAGACCAAGGGCAACACCGGCGAAAACCTGCTGCGTTCGCTTGAATCGCGCCTGGACAACGTCGTCTACCGCATGGGCTTCGCGGTGACCCGCGCCCAGGCCCGTCAGCTCGTCGCGCACAAGTCGATCGAGGTCAACGGCAAGAAGGTCAACCTGCCGTCGTACGCGGTCAAGGCGGGCGACCAGATCTCGATCACCGAGAAGTCGCGCAGCCAGTTGCGCATCAAGGAAGCGCTGACCCTGTCGCAGGAAATGGATCTTGCTCCCGGCTGGCTCGAAGTTGACGCGAACAAGTTCGCCGGCACGCTCAAGGCGCTGCCGGAGCGCTCGGACCTGCCGAGCGACATCAACGAGTCGCTGATCGTCGAGCTTTACTCGAAGTAACCCGCTTCATCCGCCGCGTCGGGCAATGGCCGGCGCGGTGCGCGGCAAGCTTGAACAGGCCGTGTTTTGTACACATATCCCCGAATTCCCCACACCTTACGGAGAGCGTAGTTCATGGCAAACTCGCCTACTACCATCCTGCGTCCGCGCGGCCTGCATGTAGAACAGCTCGGCGCGAACCGCGCCAAAGTCTCGGTTGAACCACTGGAGCGCGGCTTCGGCCATACGCTCGGCAATGCGCTGCGTCGCGTTTTGCTGTCGTCGATCCCGGGTGCCGCGATCATCGAAGTCGAGATCGATGGCGTGCTGCACGAATACACGACACTCGAAGGCCTGCAGGAGGACGTGATCGAAGTCCTGCTCAACCTCAAGGACGTCGCCCTGCGCCTGCACAACCTCGACGAAACCACCTTGACCTTGTCGAAGAAAGGCAAGGGCGTGGTCACGGCTGCCGACATCAAGGTCGACCACAACGTCGAAATCGTCAACCCCGAGCACGTGATCTGCCACCTGACCAAGGATATAGCGCTGAACATGCGCCTGAAGGTCGCGCGCGGCATCGGCTACCAGCCGGCTACCTCGCGTCGCCGCCCGGATGACGAGAGCCGTCCGATCGGCCGCCTGCAGCTCGATGCCTCGTTCTGCCCGGTGCGTCGCGTTGCCTACGAAGTCGACAGTGCGCGCGTCGAACAGCGTACCGATCTCGACAAGCTCGTGCTCGACATCGAAACCAACGGCACCGTGGAAGCGGAAGAAGCCGTGCGCAAGGCCGCGGAAACTCTGCTCGACCAGCTCACGATCTTCGGCGACTTCACCCGCCGTGATACCTCGGAAGCGAAGACCGACAAGGCCGGCGTCGATCCGGTTTTGCTGCGCCCGATCGACGACCTCGAACTTACCGTGCGTTCGGCGAACTGCCTGAAGGCCGAGAGCATCTACTACATCGGCGACCTCGTGCAGCGCACCGAAGTCGAGCTGCTGAAGACGCCGAACCTTGGCAAGAAGTCGCTGACCGAAATCAAGGATGTGCTGTTCACGCGTGGCCTATCGCTCGGCATGAAGCTCGAGAACTGGCCGCCGTCGGGTTTGCAGCACGGCATGCAGATGAACTGAGTTGCTCCTCGCCCCGGTCCGCCGGGGTGAAGAACGGGAAGATCCAGGGCCATCCCGGAACGGCCATGAACCGAGAGTTCACCTTCCGCGCAATCCCGCGCTGGAGTCCACAATTATAAAGTTGCACGAACTGGGAATTATTTATGCGTCACATGAAGTCGGGCCGCAAGCTCAACCGCACCAGCTCGCACCGCGAAGCGATGTTCAAGAACATGGCGGCTTCGATCATCAAGCACGAGCTGATCAAGACCACGCTGCCGAAGGCCAAGGAATTGCGCCGCGTCGCCGAGCCGCTGATCACGCTGGCCAAGGTCGACAGCGTCGCCAACCGCCGCCTCGCCTTCGCGCGTCTGCGCGACAAGGTCGCGGTCGGCAAGTTGTTCGTCGAACTCGGCCCGCGCTACCGCGAGCGCAAGGGCGGCTACACGCGCATCCTCAAGTGCGGCAACCGCGTCGGCGACAATGCGCCGATGGCCTACATCGAACTGGTCGATCGCCCGCGCAGCGAAGCGGCAGCGTCCGAAGAGTAAGCGCAGCAACGCATCGGCTATCCGAAAAGCCCCGACGCACGCGCCGGGGCTTTTCGTTTTCCGGGAACATCGCGCGATGCCCATGGTCTTTAGGGGCGTCGTTTCGGAGGCAAGCATGCTCAACCCATTCGCCTGGTCGTACCGCGCCCAGTGTTTCACCGGATTCCTGGTTTGCGCGGCGTTGCTCGGCTACGCCTATTACGTACAGTTCGATCTCGGCATCGAACCGTGCCCGCTATGCATATTCCAGCGCATCGCGGTGATCGCGATTGGCGTGTTCTTCCTGGTCGGCGCATTGCACAACCCTAAACCCAAGGGAAGGCGCGGATATGCATTGCTGGTGCTGCTCGGAGCTTGCGCCGGCATCGGCATCGCCGCCTATCATGTCTGGGTTCAGCATCAGCCGCCCAATCCGCTGGCGGGTTGTACTCCTGGCTGGAACTACTGGGTGGAGAATTTTTCGGTGCGCTACGCATGGAGCAAGACAGTCCAGGCCGCGTTCACCGGCCACGCCGACTGCGCCGAGGTCAACTGGACCCTCCTCGGCCTGTCGATGCCGTTCTGGACGCTCGTTTCGTTTGCCGGGCTCGGCGCCGGGGCGCTCTGGGCGGGTTTTCGCAGACGCTGAAGTTCCGGCAGGCGATCTGGCATCATGGCGGAATCCATTGCCGGTAGCCGCAGCATGACCACACCCTCGCAAGCAGCATCGATGCACAACGCGCCCCAGGCATGGTCGCCGACGTCATGGCACTCACGCGCGGCCGTGCAGCAGCCTGTATATGCCGACCCCGCGGCGCTGAACGGCGCCGTCGAGCAATTGCGCGAACTGCCGCCGCTGGTCACTTCGTGGGAAGTGCTCGCGCTCAAGCACAAGCTTGCCGAGGCGCAGGAAGGGCGCTGTTTTCTCCTGCAGGGCGGCGATTGCGCCGAGAGCTTCGCCGACTGCACCTCGCCGATCATCTCCAACCGGCTCAAGGTGCTGCTGCAGATGAGCCTCGTCCTCGTGCACGGCCTCAAGCTGCCGGTCGTGCGCGTCGGCCGCTTCGCCGGACAGTACGCCAAGCCGCGCTCGGCCGACACCGAGACGCGCAACGGCGTGACCTTGCCCTGCTATCGCGGCGACATCGTCAACGCGCCCGAATTCACCGCGGCCGCGCGCGAACCCGAGCCGCAGCGCCTGATCGAGGCGCATTCGCGCTCGGCGCTGACGATGAATTTCGTGCGCGCGCTGATCGACGGCGGTTTCGCCGACCTGCACCATCCCGAATACTGGGATCTGGAATGGGTCAGGCATTCGCCGCTGCAGGACGAATACCGGCGCATGGTCGAGTCGATCGGCGAGGCGGTGCGCTTCATGGAAACGCTGGCGGGTGAATCGCCCGCCTATCAAAAAGTGGATTTCTATACTTCGCACGAAGCGCTGCTGCTCAACTACGAAGGCGCGGTGACGCGCAAGGTGCCGCGCAATCCGGGCTGGTTCAACCTGTCCACGCATTTTCCGTGGATCGGCATGCGCACTGCGCAACTCGATGGCGCGCATGTCGAGTACTGCCGCGGCATCCAGAATCCGATGGGTCTCAAGCTTGGCCCCGGAGTGAAGCCGGACCAGCTGCTGCGCACGATCGATGCGCTCAACCCGGACAACGAGCCCGGCCGGTTGACCTTGATCACGCGCATGGGCGCAGCCAAGGTCGAGGCCGAATTGCCGCAGCATCTGAACGCGGTCAAGGCCGAAGGCAGGCGCGTGCTGTGGTGCTGCGATCCCATGCACGGCAACGGCGAGACGCTGCCTTCCGGCGTGAAGACGCGGCGCTTCGAGAACATCCGCGCCGAACTCGATCACGCGTTCGACATCCACGCCGCCTGCGGCACGCGTCTCGGCGGGGTGCACCTGGAGTTGACCGGCGAAAACGTCACCGAATGCCTCGGCGGCGCGCGCGATCTGACCGAAACCGATCTCGCGCGCGCGTACAAGTCGACGGTCGATCCGCGGCTCAACTACGAGCAGTCGCTGGAGATCGCGATGCTGATCGTACGCAAGCGCGGCGGCAAGACCTGAGGCGCGTGCTTTCCGTTCTCAGAGCTCCGCGTGCACGCGCAAGCCGAAGAAACGCGCCGGTCCGCGATCGCGGTTGTAGCCCGGATTGCGGGCGAACTGGAAATCCGGGCTGATCGTCAGGTGCGGCACGAGTTGCGCCGCATAGTAAATCTCGGCAATCTGTTCGCGGCCGTAGTCGAGCCGACCGTCGCCGATCAGAAAGCCGTTGCCGCCGAGCGCAAGATAGTCGCGATGGCCGTGCGAGATGCCGTTCACCGCGATCGCGAGAGCGAGGCGATCCTGCGGGCGACCCCAGTGCGCACCTGACAGCTGGCCGCCGACGCTGACCGCACGGTCGGCCTCGGTGAAGGCGAACGATTCCGTGCGGCCGTCGTTCCAACCGATGCGCGCGAACAGCCCGGTTTCGCCGTCATCGGTGAGCGGTAGTTCCGCGTTGACCGCGTAGCCGTGCTTGCGCCTGCCGTCGCGATCGTCGGCGCGGATGTCGGGCGCGCTGTTGGTCTCCTTGGCGATGGCGATTGCATCGCGATACACGCCCATGCGCGCGATGTTGCGGAATGCGAGCAGGCGCACCGCGTAGCCATCCTTTTCCGGCTGCCAGGTCAGCTCGACTTGTTCGCCGCGAGCGCAGGAAAGCGGCCATTCCAACGCCTGTCCATTCGCCTCGCGCGGCATTTCGTAGATGCCGTAACGCAGCGTCCACGCTGGCTGCACGAGGGCGAGCATCGCACCGCCGGTGTAGCCGCGCGTATCCGCCGCAAAATCCCAGGCGGCGTTGTTGAACAAGGCCCAGTTCATGAATTGCGTTCGCGTCGAATTTGCGTAGCGATTCTTGTCGAAGTCGTCGCTGACCGCGAACTTGCCGAGTTTCACCTCGAACCGGCGCGCATATTCCTTGCCCGCGAGCTGATCCTGTGCGGCTTCGACGGTATCGGTTTCTTCGCCGAGCGGCAGCGCATAGCGCAGTACGCGGCGCGCGATGTACGGCCGTTTGCCGAGATCCGCGGTGCCGGAGCGGATCACGTCGCCGTTGGTCAACCCGGCCATGCCGGTGGCATTGCTGACGCCGGCGCCCTTGAACATTTCTGCATCGAGGTAGAACTGGAAGTGCCATGGCAATGCCACGCCGAAGTAGGCGCCGAAAGTGTGCGAGCGCTCCGTGTCGCCGCGTGCGCGCAGGCTGAGCGGACCGGAATAGGGCGAGCGCAGCGCATCCTGATGCTGGTCGATGAACGTGTACTGCGCGCCGAGCAACTGCGGCACAAACTCCGCGGGCGCATCACTTGCACGAAGCGGAGTCGTTATTGCGCCGAGGATCAGAATTGCCGCAACGGCAGTGATGATGGATTGGAGATTCACGGTGTCTTCCCTTGGCGACGTGCCGGTGATGCAGCCCATGCTGCGCGCTCGCTGTGCGAACGCGCAGCATGGGCAGGTTAGGTTTCATTCGCGTGTCGTCCAGCGCGCCAGGAGCTTGCCGCCGGCCGGATCGCGCCGCCATCGGCAAATCGGCTTCTTGCGCGCGAACGATGCTTCGTTCGCGGCAACGTGGGGCAGGGCGCGCGAGGTCGCGCAATAGGCGTCACGCACGCCGAAACGGCGGTCGCGCGGGAGCAGGGAAAGCAGGAACTGCATTTTCATGATTCACCTCGATTCCGCCACGGAACGGGTGAATCACGACCAGCTATCGGCTAGATCGCGAGACGGCCCGTATCCGCGCGGAGCGGCAGGGTTTGCATTGCCAAGGCAGTCCATGGCCCGTGAAGGCCCGGTGCTGCGTTGGTACTCGGATAGCTGTCCATTGAAGTCCGTGGATAACTGGAAAATGCTGCGGGTGGTCCGAAGCGGGGCGAAGGGTAGGCGCGGCAAGAGAGCGTGTCAACGAAAAATTTCTTTATGCGAGTTGCCTGCGAGCAGTGTTTCCAGAGCATTCAGTTCGAATCCTCGGCGTGCGCGAGAAACCGCGGCGGCCTGCGCGCCCGCGTTGCCTGCTCGAACGCGTAGGCATAGCCGATCAGCTTGCCCTCGCTCCACGCGGCGCCGAAGAAGGTGATGCCGACCGGAAGCGCGTGCACGAAACCCATCGGCACGGTAATCGCGGGATAGCCGGCCACTGCGGCAGGTGTCGAACTGCCGCCGGTGAAGTGATCGCCGTTGACCAGATCGGTGACCCAGGCCGGGCCGCCGGTCGGCGCGATCAGCGCGTCGAGTTTGTCCTTGGCCAACGCCGCATCGATACCTTCGGCGCCGGCGAGGCGTTTCGATTCGGCCAGCGCGTCCTTGTATGCTTTTTCGTCGAGACCGCCGCGCGCCTGCGACTGCTCGAACGTCTCCTGGCCGAACCAGTGCATTTCGCGCTCGGCATGCGCCTTGTCGAACTCGATCAGGTCGGCGAGGCTGCGCATCTTCACGGTCGGCGCGAGCGTGGCGAGATAGGCGGCGAGGTCGGTCTTGAATTCGTATTGCAGCACGAGGCTTTCCTCGTCGTCGTACTTGCCCTGATTCGGCAGCTCAACCGGATCGACGATGACCGCGCCGGCCGCCTTCAACGCCGCGATGCCGGTATCGAATACGCGCTCGGTATCGGGGCCGACACCGGCCAGCTTGCGCACGACGCCGATGCGCGCGCCGCGCAGGCTCCTGGCGTCGAGAAATTTCGCGTAGTCCGCGCGATGCTTGTCGGCATCTTTGGTCGCCGCATCGCGCGGATCGCTGCCGGCGATCACGCTGAGCAACGCGGCCGCGTCGGCAACGCTGCGCGTCATCGGCCCGGCCGTGTCCTGGCTGTGCGCGATCGGCACGATGCCGGCGCGACTGACGAGGCCGAGCGTCGGCTTGATCCCGACCAGCCCGTTTATCGACGCGGGGCAGACGATCGAGCCGTCGGTCTCGGTGCCGATGCCGGCCACGGCGAGACCTGCGGCGATGCCCGCGCCCGTGCCCGAACTCGAACCGCAGGCATTGCGATCGAGCGCGTAGGGGTTTTTCGTCAGCCCGCCGCGCCCGCTCCAGCCGCTGGTCGCGTGCGACGAACGGAAATTCGCCCATTCCGACAGGTTCGTCTTGCCGAGGATCACCGCGCCCGCGGCGCGCAGCTTCGCCACGATCGTTGCATCGCGCGGCGCGATCGAATCGGCCAGCGCGAGCGAGCCGGCCGTCGTATGCATCCTGTCGGCCGTGTCGATGTTGTCCTTGATCAGCAGCGGGATGCCGTGCAGCGGAGAGTACACTTTTCCCTTTTTGCGCATCGCGTCGAGCCGGTCGGCGATCGCGAGCGCGTCGGGATTGAGTTCGATCACTGCATTGATCGCGGGGCCGGACTTGTCGATCGCGGCGATGCGGTTGAGGTAGTGTTGCACCAGGGCATGCGAAGTCAGTTCTCTGCTTTCAAGCCGTTGCTCCAGTTGTACAACCGGGATTTCCTCTGCCGCGGGATCGCTTGGGGCCGCGGAAGCGTTAAAATTGCCCAATGGCGGCGCCAGTGCCGCGAATGCAATCGAAAATCCGAACCAGCAACAGGTGGGGCTTTTCATGTTTGGATTCTATGTGAAGTTCTGACGTGTCACGGACATGCAGAATGGCCTGGGTGGACTTCACCGATAACGCCGGATTCCGTTACGCTTCGCCTAGTATTACCCAAGATTGGGAATGGGAGCGTAACAATGGGTTTTCCGACCTTTAATAGATTTATCGAACCAATCTTGCGGTATTTGGCGGCTCATCCGGACGGCGTAGCCGCTGCTGACGCACACGAAGCCGCGGCCAAGACGCTGGGATTGACTGAGGAGGATAGGCAGATCCTGTTGCGAAGCGGCGCACAGCCGGTCTACAAGAATCGCGCGGGTTGGGCGCATGATCGTCTCAAGCGCGCAGGGCTGTCGTCGTCCCCGAGCTGGGGAATATGGAAGATCACCCCTAAGGGTCAAAGACTAGTGAACGATCATCCTGTGAAACTGCCGGATGATGTAGCGGAAACCATCGCTTCTAGTTTTGTTGATCGTAGCTTGGAAGAGTTGAACACGATTCGCGCCGACTCTTCAATATCAGCGGAAGAGAAAACGCAAGCGATTTCCATCGCGTCACCTGAGGAGCGATTGGAGAGTGCCCTCGATGAAATTCGCGGCGCGGTCACTGCGGAGATTCTCGACCTTCTCTCGAGGGTTTCGCCTGGATATTTTGAAACAATCGTTCTCGACGTGCTTCACCGCATGGGATACGGGACCAGCCGCGCAGACGTACAACGGGTGGGTGGTTCGGGTGACGGCGGCATCGACGGAGTGATATCACTAGACCGACTGGGATTGGAAAAGGTCTATGTGCAAGCCAAGCGCTGGCAGAGTGTCGTAGGCCGACCGGAAGTGCAGGGATTTTTCGGTGCGCTCGCGGGCCAGCGCGCTAACAAAGGTGTGTTCATCACGACGTCCAGCTTCACCCCTCAAGCGCTCGAGTTCGCGAAATCAGTGGAACGTATGGTGTTGGTCGATGGAAATCGGCTTGCGCAACTAATGATTGATCATGAAGTCGGGGTAGCAAGCCGAGCCATCAGGCTGCCTCGCATTGACAGCGATTATTTCAGTGAATAGAGCGCGTTCGAACGATGGGGTCGAATGTTTTCGGAACGCCCTGAGACTCGTGCATTCGTTGAAACCCGCTCCTTCTTGCTTGTTGTAGGGAAAGGAGCGGGTTCTGCGATGCTTTCCTTGGTTCAAGCCGCCTGCCGCGACGCGCGCTTGCGGTCGTTCTCGGTCAGGTGCTTCTTGCGCAGGCGGATTGCCTTCGGTGTGACTTCGACGAGTTCGTCGTCCTCGATGAACTCGAGCGCCTGTTCCAGCGACATGCGGATCGGCGGGGTGAGCTGGACATTGTCGTCCTTGCCCGCGGCGCGGATGTTGGTGAGCTGCTTGGCGCGCAGCGCGTTGACGGTGAGGTCGTTGTCCTTGGCGTGGATGCCGACGAGCTGGCCCTCGTAGATTTCCGTGCCTTCGTCGACGAGCAGGCGGCCGCGTTCCTGCAGGCCGACCAGCGCGTAGGCGGGCGCGGGGCCTTGGCCGTTCGAGATCATCACGCCGTTCGGGCGCTTGGCGATCGCGCCTTCGGCCTTCGCGCCGTAGTGGTCGAAGACGTGGAACAGCAGGCCGGTGCCGGCGGTAATGGTGCGGAATTCGGTCTGGAAGCCGATCAGCCCGCGCGCGGGGATCTGGTATTCGAGGCGCACGCGGCCCTTGCCGTCGGGCTCCATGTTCTTGAGCTGGCCGCGGCGCTGGCCGAGGCGCTCCATGACTCCGCCCTGGTACTGCTCTTCCATGTCGACGACGAGCTGTTCGATCGGCTCGCTGAGCACGCCGTCGATTTCCTTGATGATGACCTCGGGGCGCGACACGGCGAGTTCATAGCCTTCGCGGCGCATCGTCTCGATCAGCACGGACAGGTGCAGTTCGCCGCGGCCGGAAACCTTGAACTTGTCCGGGTCTTCCGTGTCCTCGACACGCAGCGCGACGTTGTGCAGCGTCTCGCGCGTGAGGCGATCGCGCAGCTGGCGCGAGGTGAGGAACTTGCCGCCGGAGTGTTCCTTCTGCCCGGCGAACGGCGAGTTGTTGACCTGGAAGGTCATGCTGATCGTCGGTTCGTCGACGGTGAGCACGGGCAGTTGTTCCGGCGCGTCGGTTGCGCAGACCGTGTCGGAGATGCCGAGGCCTTCGATGCCGTTGATCGCGATGATGTCGCCGGCTTCGGCCTCGCTGACTTCCTTGCGCTCCAGGCCCATGAAGCCGAGCACCTGCAGAATCTTCGCGTTGCGCTTCTTGCCCTCGCGGTCGATCACGGTGACCGGCATGTTCGTGCGCACCTTGCCGCGCTGGATGCGGCCGATGCCGATGAGGCCGACGTAGCTGGAATAGTCGAGCTGCGAAATGCGCATCTGGAACGGGCCGTCGGCATCGACCGGCGGTTTCGGCACGTGCTTCATGATCGCTTCGTACAGCGGGGTCATGTCGCCCTCGCGCACGCTCTCGTCGAGGCCGGCGTAGCCGTTCAGGCCCGAGGCGTAGATCACCGGGAAGTCGAGCTGTTCGTTGGTCGCGCCGAGGCGGTCGAACAGGTCGAAGGTCTGGTTGAGCACCCAGTCCGGGCGCGCGCCGGGGCGGTCGACCTTGTTGATCACGACGATCGGGCGGAAGCCCATCTGGAACGCCTTCTGCGTGACGAAGCGCGTCTGCGGCATCGGGCCGTCCATCGCGTCGACGAGCAGCAGCACGGTGTCGACCATCGACAGCACGCGTTCGACCTCGCCGCCGAAGTCGGCGTGTCCGGGCGTGTCGACGATGTTGATGCGGTTGCCCTGCCAGGTGATCGCGGTGTTCTTGGCCAGGATGGTGATGCCGCGTTCCTTTTCCTGGTCGTTCGAGTCCATCACGCGCTCGGCGAGCACGGTGCGCTCGGAAAGTGTGCCGGACTGCTTCAGGAGTTGGTCGACGAGCGTGGTCTTGCCATGGTCGACGTGGGCGACGATGGCGATATTGCGCAGGTTTTCGATGGACATCGCGAACCGCCCGCCCGGAACGGCAGGCTGAATGAGAAAGGGATGGCGCGATTATACCCGATTTCGGGCGGATACTGCGGCGCAGCACGGCGCGATCGGCTAAACTGACAAACCCCAATTGGAAGTCCGTTCATGTCCCAAGACCTGCAAGCCCACATCAAGACCTCGCGCGGCACGATCCACATCCGTCTGACGCCCGAACACACGCCGGTGACGGTGGCGAACTTCGTCAATCTCGCCCAGCACAAGTTCTACGACGGGTTGAGCTTCCATCGCGTGATTCCCGACTTCATGATCCAGGGTGGTTGCCCGGAAGGTTCGGGTCGCGGCGGTCCGGGCTACCGCTTCGGCGACGAGTTCGTTGCGCACCTGAAGCACAGCAAGCCGGGCGTACTGTCGATGGCCAACGCGGGCCCGGGCACGAACGGCTCGCAGTTCTTCATCACCCACGTGGTCACGCCGTGGCTGGACGGCAAGCACACGGTGTTCGGCGAAGTGCTGAGCGCGGACGACCAGAAGGTGGTCGACAGCATCAAGCAGGGTGACCAGATCGAGTCGATCACGATCGTCGGCGACACTTCGGCGTTGTTCGCCAATCCGAAGGTCGCGCCGCTGCTCGAGCAGTGGAACAAGACGCTCGCATCGCGCTGACACGGAATCGAGAAAAAAAAGGCCGCCGAACGGCGGCCTTTTTTTGTTTGCGCGAAGCGCGTCGGTTACATGTAACCGAGCTGCTTGACGATGAACAGGATGATGACCGCGCCGATGATCGACATGATGAAGCCGGCGGGATGGAACATCTGACCGTCGGCGGGTTTCTTGAACAGGCTGCCGATCAGGCCGCCGAGGATCGAGCCGCCGATGCCGAGCAGCACGGTCAGGATGAAACCGAGATGCATCGCGCCGGGATAGAACCAGCGAGCGAGCAGGCCAACGATGAAACCGATGATGATGGACCAGATGATGTGCAGCATGCGATCTCCTTGAGGGTCGGAAGCAGCGGTTCTGCCGAAACGTGCCGCAGGCAGGGCGCGGCGAGTGTAGCAAATCCACTTGTTCGCAAAAGCTTAAGAGTGCGCCCGGATGTCGCCACGCGGGGTGCGCGGCGGCGGCTGGCGCGGGTGTGGGAATGGCGCGCTGCGCTGCAGCAAATATGCTAAGCTGGCAAGCCACGTTCCACATTTCGAGGAGACTGGAATGCCTTTGCTAGCCGAGCGCATGAGTCGGGCCAAACCCAGCGCCATCATGGTCGTTGCGGAGAAAGCGAAACAGCTCAAGGCGGCGGGCAAGGACATCATCAGCTTCTCGATCGGCGTGCCGAACTTTCTGCCCGGCGAGCACGTCTACGCCGCGGCGCGCGAGGCGCTGTCGCACGACAGCGGCCAGTACGGCTCCAACCGCGGCAGCGAGGCGCTGCTCGACGCGTTCCTCAGGCACCTCGAAGGCAGCGGCTTCAGCGGTTACGAGCGCAGAAACCTGGTTGTCGGCATCGGTGCGAAGCAGGTGTTGTACAACCTGGCCGAGGCGCTGTTGAACCCGGGTGATGAAATCGCCTTCGCGGCGCCGTACTGGACCACATACGTCGACATCGCCGACATCGTCGGCGCGAAGACGCTGCTGCTGCCGTGCCCGCCTGAGCAGGACTACAAGCTCAAGCCCGAGCAACTGGCCAAGGCACTCGCGCGCAAGCCCAGGGTGTTTTTGTTCAACAACCCCTCGAACCCGACCGGCATGGTCTACTCGAAGGGCGAAATCGCCGCGCTCGCCGACGTGCTCGTCGCGCATCCGGACACCTGGATCATCTGCGACGACATCTACAACCGCCTTGTCTTCGATGGCATTGGCTACCACAACTTCCTGCACGTCCGGCCCGAACTGCGCGAGCGTACGATCATCGTCGATTCGATCTCCAAGACCTACGGCATGCCGGGCTGGCGTGTCGGCCTGATCGCCGCACCGGAAAAGGTCGCGCAGGCGTTGGTCACGTTGAACTCGAATCACATCACCAACGTGCCCGAGGTCGTCTCCGCGGCGGCGGTTGCGGCGCTGTCGGGGCCGCAGGATATTCCCTTGCGCAAAGTTCAGGAGTTCGCCGCCAGGCGCGACCGCGTGCTCGCCGTGCTGGATGCGATTCCGGGCGTGAAGTGCCCGCGGCCGCAGGGCGCGTTCTACGTGTTCCCGGACATCTCGGTCGCGTTCGGCAGGAAGCACGGCGCAACCGTCATCGGCAACGACGTCGATCTGTGCAACGTGCTGCTCGAGACCAAGGGCGTTGCCTGTGTGCCGGGTTCGGCGTTCGGCGAACCGCGCGCACTGCGCATTTCGTATACCTGCCCCGATGCGCAGCTCGATGAGGGCATGCGCCGGGTCAAGGAGTTTTTTGCCGAACTGAGTTGAAGAATAGCGGGGTTCGGGGTTCGGGATTCGGGACTCGGAAGATCAAAAGCGCAAAGCTCTTGTTTCTCCGAGTCGCGAATGCCGAGCCCCGAGTCCCGAAGGTCACTAACCAAACCCCTCGGAGTTTTCACCATGAAATCCCCCGTCCGTGTTGTCGTCACCGGCGCCGCCGGCCAGATCGGTTACGCACTGCTGTTCCGCATCGCCGCGGGCGACATGCTCGGCAAGGACCAGCCGGTCATCCTGCACCTGCTCGAAATCACGCCCGCGTTGCCGGCGCTGCAGGGCGTGGTCATGGAACTCAACGACTGCGCGTTCCCGCTGCTCGCCGGCATCGTCGCGACCGATGATCTCAGCGTCGCGTTCAAGGACGTCGACTACGCGCTGCTCGTCGGTGCGCGCCCGCGCGGTCCGGGCATGGAGCGCAAGGATCTGCTCGAAGCGAACGGTGCGATCTTCGGCCCGCAGGGCAAGGCGCTCAACGACCACGCCAAGCGCACGGTCAAGGTGCTCGTCGTCGGCAACCCGGCGAACACGAACTCGCTGATCGCGCAGCAGAACGCGCCCGATCTCGATCCGGGCCAGTTCACCGCGATGGTGCGCCTCGATCACAACCGTGCGCTGTCGCAGCTCGCCGAGAAGACCGGCGCGCATACGACCGACATCAAGAAGGTCACGATCTGGGGCAATCATTCCTCGACCCAGTATCCGGACCTGCACCACGCGACGGTGAACGGCAAGGCCGCGCTCAGCCTGGTCGACGCGACCTGGTACGAGAAGGATTTCATCCCGACCGTGCAGCAGCGCGGCGCGGCGATCATCAAGGCGCGCGGCGCCTCGTCGGCGGCCTCGGCCGCGTCGGCCGCGGTCGATCACATGCGCTCGTGGGCGCTTGGCACGGCGGAAGGCGATTGGGTGTCGATGGGCATTCCGTCGGATGGCAGCTACGGCATCAAGCCGGGCGTGATCTACGGCTATCCGGTAACGATCAAGAACGGCAAGTACGCAATCGTGCAGGGTCTCGCGATCAACGATTTCTCGCGCGCGCGCATGGACGCGACCGACAAGGAACTGCGCGAGGAGCGCGCCGGCGTCGAGCATCTGTTCGCCAAGAAGTGATGCGTCGCGCGCGAACGCGCGTGAAATGACGTACGTTGCAAGGCCGCCCGCACGGGCGGCCTTGTCGTTTTGAAAGCAGGATTGATGCGGCTCCGCGCGTCGCGAAAGCAGGCCCGGTCGTCGCCTCAGTTGATTGCGTAGACCAGGTTCAGTCGCCCCTGCGGGAGTGGCTGCGCGCTGCGCAATTCCAGCGGGCGGCGTTCGGTCATCGTGAACAACGATCTCCCATCGCCCGCGATCAGCGGATGCACGATCAGGCACAGTTCGTCGACGAGCCCCGCATCGATCAGGCTGGCCACGATCTGGCCGCCGCCCATCAGATAGATGTCCTTGCCGGGCTGCCGCTTGAGCGCGGCAATTTCCTCGACATGGCGCAGGAAGCGCGTCTGCGGCCACGCGGCCGATGCGAGCGTATTCGACAGCACGTAGTGGGGGGTCCGGGCGGCGAAGCGTGCCCACTCGACCTCGGCAGGGGCTACCAGCTTGCCGGTCATGGGCAGCGGCTGATCAGGGGTGTTCTGTATCGCGGTCCAGTACTGCTCGTAGCCGGGATACATGCGCCCGCCGAGCAGGCAGGCGCCGATGTGCGGAGTCAGGCCGTAGTCGTCCGACCACGCATCCACCCAGTCGGCGTAGCCCTCCGGATTGCCGAACTTTCCGTCGGCGGAAGTCCTCATTGCAGCGATCAACTTGCGCATATGCGTCTCCGTCGGATGATGGCAGTCAGTGCTGCTCCTCGTGCGTGAGGCAGAGCACGGCGCGCCACGCGCACAGGTCGTCAAGCAGCGGCTTTTCGTCGGCCATGATTTTCGTCTTTTCGGCTTTGCCGACCATCTGGATCATGTAGCTGTGCTCGGCATTGCCCTGCCTGTCGATGAACGGCCACTGCAGACTGGCGTGATCGGCGAGGTTGGGGCGTGCGCCGATGTCTTCGTTGCTCAGGCCCGGCGCGTAGAACATCAGGTGCGGCATCGACATCGTGTGCACCTTCATGTCCGGCGGTCCCGGCGCGCGGAACACCGGCATGATCATGTATGACAAGCCCGGCTTGGCCGGCGCCGTGTAAGTCTTGTCGCGATAGCGCTTTTCGACCGTGGCTTTAACCGCGGCCGCGCTCCTGCCTTGCGCACGCATCGCGGCCACGTCCATGTCGACCTTGAAGTGGGTCTTCGCGCCGGCTTCGTCGTAACACAGCGGGACGAACACGTCGTCGCGGAAATCGGCGTCCTGCCACTGCGTCCGCTCCACGAGGCAGACGACGCCGCTTGAGCCTTGCCTGGACACGTGATAGCCCTTCGCCGGATCGAGCAGGTAGACGGTCGCTTGGTCGCGCAGCGCCGGAGGCAGGGCGCTAAGCGCGAAACGGGCTTCGAGCTGCGCCGGCATCGCCGTCAATGCCGGCGCGACGGCATGACTGGCCCCTGCGCCCAGCAGACCGAGCACGGCGAGGGCGGAAATCAACGGATTCTTCATGATGTGCTCCCAGGTTGTCGCGGGACTACAGGCGCGAGTTGAGTTCTTCGAGGAAGCTGCTCCACCCGGCGCTGTGCGCCTCGGCAAGGATTTCGTTCGGCAGTCCGTCGTGCGTCAGCGTCAGTTCGGTCCCGCCTTTTTTCACGGCGAGCTCGATCAGCACGGCCGATTCCTTGCCCATGGTCCATTCGCTGACCCAGGTGAATTCGAGTGCGCGCGGGCTGTCGATGCGCAGATAGCGGCCGTAGTGCGGGTTGATCTTCTCAAGGGCGCGCATCTGAATGTAGAACAGGCCGCCGACGCGCACATCGGCAGTCGAGTATTCGCCATTCGCGAGCCATGCGCCGATGCTGGTCGGATCGGTCCACGCACGGAATATTTTTTCGGGCTTTGCATCGTATGTGCGCGTCACGCGGACCGAGTGCGGTCCCATGACTCTGGCATTGCGCCCCGGCAGCGTGGTGATTTTTTTTGCGGTCTTCATGGAGATGGCTCCTCGTCATCGGGTTGGTTGGCAAGAAATTCTTCGAGCGCGTCGAGTTTCTCGTTCCAGAAACGCTCGTAGCGCGACACCCATTGCACCACTTCGCGCAACGGCGAGCCGTGCAACTGCAGGTAATGCTCGCGACCGAGCCGTTCGCGCTTCACGATGCCGGAGCGCTCCAACACCTTGATGTGCTTGGACACGGCGTTCAGCGACATTTCGAACGGCAGGGCGAGATCGGTCACGCGTGTGCGTCCGCGCGAGAGGCGCGCGACGATGCGGCGACGCGTGGGGTCGGCGAGGGCGGCGAAGGCGAGGTCGAGTCTGGACATGAATTTATATTCAACTGAAAGGTTGAATATGTCAAGTGTCGAAACCCATTTTTTTTGGCGAGGAATGCAGAGGGGCAATGAATGGCTGTTTCGCACCATGGTGTGCGAGAGGGACCGGCCGGACCTGTCCCACCCGCAATCGCATCAGACTCGGCGTTCAGCGCCAGTGCGGGCGCACCCAATGGTTGTAACGATAGTAGCCGCCTATCCAGACGGCACCGACGTAGGGGCGGGCATAGTAGTCTGTGTAGTACGGCGTGTAGCCGTCTGCGTAGAACTCGGCACGATAGGGCCGTACCGGATAGTAAACGCAACCATTGATGGCAGTGGCGGCGGTCAGGGTGAGTGCGATCAGGCAGATGCGGCGAATCGTTTTCATGGCGATATCCGATGTGACGGGCTTCATCGATGGAAACGAACTACGGCGACGCACGTTTACCGCCGCGGCGACGCATGCAGCAGGCATTCAGCCTAAAGTCGCATGGCTCGCTCGGGCGAGGTCCGTTACATTGCGGACTCGAGGTTGGAGGCGCAGGCAATGAGCTACGAATCCGAATACCGTCTTTCGATCGAACGGCCCGAGGAATTCTGGGCCGAGCAGGCCCGGTCGATTCATTGGCACAAGCCTCCGCAAAAGACGCTCGCATACGCGAATCCGCCTTTTTGCAAATGGTTCGTCGGCGGCGAGACCAACGCCTGCTACAACGCGGTCGACCGGCATCTCGACGCCCGTGGCGACCAGCTTGCGCTCGTCGCGATATCGACCGAAACCGGGATCACGCGCGAGATCAGCTATCGCGAGCTGTATCGTGAGGTGAATGTGTTCGCGGCGGTGCTCGCCTCGCTCGGCGTGAAGAAGGGTGAGCGCGTCGTCATCTACATGCCGAACATTGCCGAGACGGTGTTCGCCGTACTCGCTTGCGCGCGGCTCGGCGCGATCCACTCGGTCGTGTTCGGCGGCTTCGCCTCGCACAATCTTGCCGTGCGCATCGACGATGCCGAACCGAAGTTGTTGATCATGGCCGACGCGGGCATGCGCGGCGGCAAGGCGATTCCCTACAAGCCACTGGTCGACGCGGCGCTGGCGCAGGCGAAAAGCCCGCCGTCGCATGTGTTGATCGTCTCGCGTGGCATCGATCAGGGCATGGCGTGCGTCTCCGGCCGCGACCTCGATTACGCCGAACTGCGCAAAAACCATGAAGCTGCGGAAGTGCCGGTTACGTGGCTCGAATCGAACGAGCCGAGCTACATTCTCTATACCTCGGGCACGACGGGAAAACCCAAAGGCGTGCAGCGTGACGTCGGCGGCCATCTCGTCGCGCTCGCGCTGTCGATGCGCACGATCTTCGACGTCGCCCCCGGGCAGGCGATGTTCTCGACCTCCGATGTGGGCTGGGCGGTCGGACACAGTTACAACATCTACGGTCCGCTGGTCGCCGGCGCGACCTCGCTGCTCTACGAAGGATTGCCGATCAGCCCGGATGCGGGCATCTGGTGGCAGTTGTGCGAGAAGTACCGCGTGCGCACGATGTTCTCCTCGCCTACGGCGATCCGCGTACTGAAGAAGCACGATGCGGCGTTCCTGAAAAAATACGATCTGTCTTCACTCAGGTATCTTTTCCTCGCCGGCGAACCACTCGACGAACCGACCGCGAGGTGGATTGCCGAAGGCCTCGGCAAACCGGTCATCGACAACTACTGGCAAACCGAAACCGGTTGGCCCGCGCTGTGCCTGCATCCCGGACTGGACCTGCGGCCGATCAAGTTCGGCTCGCCCGGCCTGCCGAACTTCGGCTACCGCTATCGCGTGATCAACGAGACCACCGGCCTCGACTGCGCGCCGAACGAGAAGGGCGTGCTCGTCGCAGTGCCGCCGCTACCGCCGGGCTGCATGACGACGATCTGGCACGACGACGCGCGCTTCGTGCAGAGCTATTTTTCCCACTTCAAGGAGCTCCTCTATTCCTCGCTCGACTGGGCGATCCGCGACGAGGATGGCTACACCTGGATTCTCGGCCGCACCGACGACGTGATCAACGTCGCCGGCCACCGGCTCGGCACGCGCGAGATCGAGGAGTCGGTGTCCAGCCATGCCAGTGTCGCCGAGGCCGCGGTGATCGGGGTCAGGGACGAACTCAAGGGCCAGGTTCCGATCGTGTTCGCGACGCTGAAATCGGCCAGTGCCGATGCGGCGAACAGGCATGACGCGGCAGGCGGCATGCAGCAGCGCGTGGTCGACATGCTTGGCGGCGTGGCCAGGCCGGCGCGTGTCTACATTGTCAACGCGCTGCCGAAGACGCGCTCGGGCAAGCTGCTGCGCCGCTCGTTGCAGGCGCTGGCCGAGGATCGCGATCCCGGCGACCTGTCCACGCTGGACGATCCGAATTCGCTTGAGGAAGTGCGCAATGCGCTCAGGCGCGGTCCGGACTCCGGCAGTTGAAGCACATGCCACCGCACCGATGCGCCGGTCTGGAGCCGGATATCCGGTTTTGCTCAATGATGTCGCGGTCAGGTGCAGCCCGGCATCCCGATCACTCCGGTGAGCAGCGTGAGATTTTCGCTGACATTGCCGTCGGTTCCGGTCAACGTCGCCGTCGCGGTGGTGCAACTCGTGAAAGTGATGGTCAGTCGGCCCCACGCAACCGGGACTCGCAGCGGAGCCTGGAAAGTGCCGGAGTTCGAAAAGCTCATGTTCAACGTGATCGGAGTTCCGATGGTGATCGTTTTTGGACCGAAGTCCGAAATGAGCCACAGCGGACCACCGCTCGCGTTGACGCCGTAATACGTGACGATCAGACCCACGGCCGAGGAGGGCAGGATGTTGAAACCCGTTCCGGTAAACGCGGGTTCGTACCAGAGCCCGGCAAATGAGCCGGTGGCGATCGAGCCGGCGGGATCGGTCCTGGTCGACACGTAGTAGGCGGTGAAACTGCCGCTGATCTGGGTGCTACTCGTACCGCCGCCCCAGAAGCCGATGATGGCATTGCCCGGTGCGCTGCTCGGATTGCTGCTGGCGGACCAGTGGTAGGTGGCGTCGCTCGGCGTCGCGCAGTTGACGAGGTACCACGAAGAATCGGTGGTCACCGTCCCGGCAGCTTGATGATGGACGAAATTGGGCGAACTGAAGAAATCGCAGGTGGCGTTGCCTTGTGCATCGACGACGATCGTCACCGTGCCATAGTCGCCACCCGAATAGACGCCGCTGTAGGTCCCCTGTCCGATCGGGCCGGCATGCGCGCTACCGGCGGCGAATGCGATCAGCGTGGCGAACAGCCGAGGGAACAGGAGCAAGTCGGCGAAGGGATGCTTCTTCATGTCTGTTGCTCCATTCGAGTTTGAAGTGTCTGCGATGTCCCCCGCGGCGGTATTGTGCCCTCGATTGGATAGCAATTCATCTTCGCGTTCGTCGGATGTGCGCACCACGCCGCAACCCCGCTGTATGGTGCGTTGGCCGCCATCGGCGGACCTTCCGCCGCGTCAAGTGACGGGCTTGGGTTAAAATGTGCGGCCTAGCCAGGAGATTTCGATGAGTACGTCCTCCGCCGCGGCGCGCTTCCGCGCTGCGCTCGCTGCCGAAACGCCGCTGCAGGTGATCGGTGCGATCAACGCCAACCACGCGCTGCTGGCCAAGCGCGCGGGGTATCGTGCGATCTATCTCTCCGGCGGTGGTGTCGCGGCCGGCTCGCTCGGTCTGCCGGATCTGGGTATCAACACGCTCGACGACGTGCTCACCGACGTGCGCCGCATCACCGACGTCTGCGATCTGCCGCTGCTGGTCGACATTGACACGGGCTTTGGTCCGTCGGCATTCAACATCGAACGCACGGTCAAGTCGCTGATCAAGTTCGGCGCCGCGGCGTGCCATATCGAGGACCAGGTCGGGGCCAAGCGCTGCGGCCATCGCCCGGGCAAGGAGATCGTCAGTCGCCAGGAAATGGCCGACCGGGTCAAGGCCGCGGCGGATGCGAAGACGGACAAGGATTTTTTCCTGATCGCGCGCACCGATGCGATCCAGGTGGAGGGCGTGGATGCGGCGATCGAGCGCGCGCTGGCCTGCGTCGAGGCGGGCGCCGACGGCATCTTCGCCGAAGCCGCGTACGATCTGCCGACCTACCGAAAATTCGTCGACGCGGTGAAGGTGCCGGTGCTCGCCAACATCACCGAGTTCGGCAAGACGCCGCTGTTCACGGTGGACGAGTTGCGCACGACCGGTGTCGGCATCGTGTTGTATCCGCTGAGCGCATTCCGCGCGATGAACAAGGCGGCGGAAAATGTCTATACGGCGATCCGCCGCGACGGCCACCAGAAGAACGTGCTCGAGCTGATGCAGACGCGGGAGGAACTGTACGCGCGCATCGGCTATCACGACTACGAGAACAAGCTCGATGCCTTGTTTGCAGAAGGCGGGCGCCAGGCTACGACGATGGAGAAAGCAAAGTGAGCGACACGAATCCGCAAACCCCCTTCAAGCCGAAAAAGTCGGTTGCCCTGAGCGGCACGCTCGCCGGCAACACCGCGCTGTGCACGGTCGGGCGCAGCGGCAATGACCTGCACTATCGCGGTTACGACATCCTCGATGTCGCGACCGCCTGCGAGTTCGAGGAGATCGCACACCTGCTCGTGCACGGCAAGCTGCCGACCGTTTCCGAGCTGCATGCGTACAAAGCGAAACTCAAGGCCCTGCGCGGCATCCCAGCGGCGGTCAAGGCCACGCTCGAACAACTGCCGCCGTCGGCGCATCCGATGGACGTGATGCGCACGGCCGTGTCCGCGCTCGGCTGCGTATCGCCCGAGAAAGACGACCACAACCACCCGGGCGCGCGCGACATCGCCGACAAGCTGATGGCTTCGCTGGGTTCGATGCTGCTGTACTGGTACCACTACAGCCACAACGGCAAGCGCATCGAGGTGGAAACCGACGACGATTCGATCGGCGGCCACTTCCTGCATCTGCTGCACGGCAAGGCACCGGGCGATGCGTGGGTGCGGGCGATGCACACGAGTTTGATCCTGTACGCCGAGCACGAGTTCAACGCGTCGACCTTCGCCGCGCGCGTCATTGCCGGCACCGGCAGCGATTTCCACTCCTGCATCGCCGGCGCGATCGGCGCGCTGCGCGGACCCAAGCACGGCGGCGCGAACGAAGTCGCGTTCGAGATCCAGAAGCGCTACGACACGCCGGACGAGGCCGAGGCCGACATCCGCCGGCGCGTGGAGAACAAGGAAGTGGTGATCGGCTTCGGCCATCCGGTGTACACGGTCAGCGACCCGCGCAACAAGGTGATCAAGGAGGTCGCGCGCGACCTGTCGAAGGACGCGGAGAACACGAAGATGTTCGACATCGCCGAGCGGCTGGAATCGACGATGTGGGAAATCAAGAAGATGTTCCCGAACCTCGACTGGTTCAGCGCGGTGAGCTACCACATGCTGGGCGTGCCGACCGCGATGTTCACGCCACTGTTCGTGATCTCGCGCACCTCGGGCTGGAGCGCGCACGTGATCGAGCAGCGCATCGACGCCAAGATCATCCGCCCGAGCGCCAACTACACCGGGCCGGAAGACCTCAAGTTCGTGCCGATCGCGAAACGGAAGTGATGGCCTGCGGCGCCGGCCGGGCGGGCCTCACCGTCCGCGTGGCGCCGCAATATCCTCGAAGCGCACGTTGCCGATCGCGTACGACTGCCAGTCGCGGTAGTCGAAGTGCCACCATTCGTATTCGTAGACGGCGAAACCTTCGGCCTCCATATGACGGCGCAGCAGGTCACGTCGTGCGCGCGCGTCCTCGCCGCCGCCCGTGTAGGCCGGGTAGGCGCGTTCGCTCATCTCGTCATACAGGCTCGGCATGGTGACGGCCTTGCCGGTTTTCAGGTCGTACAGGGTGAGATCGACCGCGCAGCCGCGGTTGTGGCGCGAACCCTGCGCCGGGTCGGCGACGAAACGATGCTTGTCGACCGGAGTCGCATCCCAGAACAGCTTCGTCACGTACCACGGCCGATATGCGTCGTGTACGAGCAGGCCATAGCCCTCACGTTTCAGCGCGAGGCTGGCGCGCACGAGCGCCTCGGCCGCGGGCCGCTGCAGGAACGCGCGCGCCTGGCTGTACAGCGGCGTGCCAAGAAAGTTGCGCGTCGTGGCGTAGCGGATGTCGAGCTTGATCGTCGGGTCGAGCGTGACGAGGTCGACAAGGTCGGTCTTGCGGAAATCGCCGTGTTCCACCGGCGGTGTCGCCGCGAGCGCGAACGGCAGCAGTTCCGCCACCGGGCGCACGGGTTCGACATGAAATATTCCCGCTGCGGAAGCAACGTCCGCTTGTGCGGGTTTTGGCGAATTCGCGCTGCATGCCGCAAGGACGAGCACGGCGAGCGTGATTCGCGCCCGCCGCGTCGAACTGCGCGATGGCCGGGCAAACCAGGCCCGGAGTGACGTTGCGGACATCGGTCTGGGCATCGCGGTTGAACCTCCTGCGGGCGGAATGGAATGCATGATGGCGACCATGGCAGTTGTGCCGCGGTCGCGCAATCAGGGGGCGATCAAGAGGAGATTGTCATGTCTGTATCCCGGATTTTCCCGTGCCCGATCATCGCATTTTTCCTTGCTGGAGCGGTTGCCGCTGGTGCCGCCGCGCCGGCGATGGCGAAGGACGGCGCTGCCTACCAGGTGCACGCGCTCGTGTCCGATGGAGCAAGTGCGGCGGACCACACCGATCCCAACCTGGTCAACGCCTGGGGTGTCGCGTTCAATCCGTTCGGTTTCGTCTGGGTCGCGAACAACCACACCGGAACCGCGACCCTGTACGACGGCACGGGTAACCCGCAATCGCTCGTCGTTGCGATTCCGAATCCGGCCGGTGCGAGCGGCGGCAGCCCGACGGGCATCGTCTACAACGCGTCCAACGCTTTCACCGTCAGCAACGGCGCCGCAACGGGTCCAAGCCGCTTCCTCTTCGCCACCGAAGATGGCGTGATCGCCGGCTGGGCGCCGAACGTGGACCTGGCGCATGCGCAGCGCGCGGTCGACAACTCGGCGAGCGGGGCGATCTACAAGGGCATCGCGCTGAGCGCGGGCGGCGCCGGGCAACTGCTCTATGCTACCGATTTCCACAACGGCAAGGTCGACGTGTTCGACAGCAAGTTCATGCCGGTCAACCTGCCCGCCGGAGCGTTCGTCGATGCGAGGATTCCCTACGGTTTCGCGCCGTTCGGCATCCAGGCGATCAACGGCGACATTTACGTGACCTACGCCAAGCAGGATGCGGACAGGCACGATGACGTGCATGGCCCCGGTCTCGGTTACGTGGACGCCTACGATCCGAACGGCAAGCTGTTGCGCCGCGTCGCTTCACGTGGTCCGCTCAACGCGCCTTGGGGCGTCGCGCTAGCGCCGGCGGGCTTCGGCCGTCTCGGCGGCAGTCTGCTCGTCGGCAATTTCGGTGATGGCCGCATCAATGCCTACGATCCGACTCCCAATCTGTTCGCGTTCGGCCTGCCGCTCGGCAATCTGCGCGACAGCCAGCGCCGGCCGATCGAGATCGACGGCCTCTGGGGCATCGCATTCGGCAGCGGATTTGCCAATCAGCCGGTCGATACGCTGTTTTTCGCCGCGGGACCGGGCGACGAGGCGCGCGGTGCCTACGGGCGTATCGATGCAGTTGCACCAGGCGACGACAGCGACGATTGATTTGACGTGCGCGGCCTGTGCCGGTCGCAGCGCAATCAGAATGCCGCCGCCAGCTTCGTTCCCTGCGCGATCGCGCGCTTGGCATCGAGTTCGGCGGCGACATCGGCGCCGCCGATCAGGTACACGGCGACGCCGGCCGCGGCGAGACCGGCATGGAGGCCTCCCCGCGGCTCCTGGCCAGCACAGACGACGATGTTGTCCACTTGTATACATTGGGCCACACCGTCGATGCTGACGTGCAGGCCCTCATCGTCGATGCGTTCATAGTCCACGCCGCCCAGCATCTTCACGTTCTTCATCTTCAGCGCGGCGCGGTGGACCCAGCCGGTGGTCTTGTTAAGGCGCCTGCCGGGTGTGCCCGGGGTACGTTGCAGCAGCCAGACTTCGCGGTAGGAGGCTTCGGGTTCGGCCTTCGCCAGGCCGCCGCGGTGCGTGTAGCTCAGGTCCACCCCCCATTCGTGCGACCAGCGTGCGACGTCCGTCGTCGACGAGGGCGCGTCCTGAGTGAGGTATTCGGCGACGTCGAAACCGATTCCGCCCGCGCCGATGATTGCGACGCGCTTGCCGACCGGCCTGCGCCAGCGCAGAACGTCGATGTAGCCGAGCACCTTTGGATGATCCGCGCCCGGGATGTTCAAAGTGCGCGGGATGATGCCGGTGGCCAGGATCACCGCATCGAATCCACGCAGAGATTCCGTCGTCGCCGTCGTGCCAAGGCGCAGTTCGACGCCCGTGTCCTCGATGCGGTGGCCGAAGTAGCGCAGCGTCTCGGAAAATTCCTCCTTGCCGGGGATACGCTTGGCGAGGTTGAACTGGCCACCGATCTCGGCTGCGGCATCGATCAGCGTCACCGCATGGCCGCGCTCGGCCAGCGTCGTCGCGCACGCGAGGCCGGCCGGGCCCGCGCCGATCACGGCGATCTTCTTGGGCGTCGGCGTCTTTGCAATGACCAGTTCGGTCTCGGCGCAGGCACGCGGATTGAGCAGGCACGAGGCGCGCTTCTCCGCGAAGATGTGGTCGAGGCAGGCCTGATTGCAGGCGATGCAGGTGTTGATGCGCGAGCTGCGCCCGGCGCGCGCCTTGTTCACCCAGTCCGGATCGGCGAGCAGCGGGCGCGCCATCGATACCATGTCGGCGCCGCCGTCGGCGAGGATCCGCTCGGCGACTTCGGGCATGTTGATGCGGTTGGTCGCGATCAGCGGAATGCCGACTTCCGGCTTCAGTTTTTTCGTGACCCACGCGAAAGATGCGCGTGGAACGCTGGTGACGATCGTCGGAATGCGCGCTTCGTGCCAGCCGATGCCGGTATTGATGATCGTTGCGCCGGCGGCTTCTATCTTCTTCGCGAGCTGCACGATCTCGTCCCAACTCTGCGCATTGTCGACGAGATCGAGCATCGACAGGCGATAGACGATGATGAAATCGCGCCCGACTGCGGCGCGCGTGCGGCGCACGATCTCGACCGCAAAGCGCTGGCGATTCTCGGCGCTGCCGCCCCAATCGTCCGTGCGCGTGTTCGTGCGCGCGGCGAGAAACTGGTTGATCAGATAACCCTCGCTGCCCATTATCTCGACACCGTCGTAGCCGGCATCCTGCGCCAGCTTGGCGCAATTGACGAAGTCGGCAATCGTGCGTTCGACGCCGCGCGCCGACAGCGCGCGAGGCGTGAACGGCGTGATCGGCGACTTGATCTTCGACGGCGCCACCGACAGTGGCTGGTAGCCGTAACGGCCGGCGTGCAGGATCTGCAGGCAGATCTTCGCGCCTTCGGCGTGCACCGCGGCGGTGACCTTGCGATGGCGCGCGACATGCCACGGCAGCGACAGCCGTCCGCCGAAAGGCGTGAGCCAGCCCTCGAGATTCGGCGCGATGCCGCCCGTGACCATCAGGCCGACGCCGCCGCGTGCGCGCTCGGCGAAGTACGCGGCGAGCTTTTCGTAGTCGCGCGCGTGATCCTCGAGCCCGGTGTGCATCGAACCCATGAGCACGCGGTTCGGCAGCGTGGTGAAGCCGAGATTGAGCGGGGCGAGCAGGTGCGGGTAGAGCGGATGCGGTGTCGAAGCTGTCCCTGTGGTCATGTGCGCGATATCGAACAATCGTTTGAATTCGATACAATGCCCAAGCGCGAGACATAGCGCAAGTCGTGGCGCGCATATTGTTTCATATCGAATACCGATATACGATATGCCGCATGTCGATCAAATCGTTCCATTGCAAGGATACACAACGGTTGTTCGATCGATCTTCCGTGCGTCGATTCGCGGTGATCGAGTCGGTTGCGCGGCGCAAACTCCAGAAACTGCGCGCTGCCGCGTCGCTGGACTTCCTGCGCGTACCGACCGGCAATCGTCTGGAGCTTCTCAAAGGTGCCCGCGCCGGCCAGTACAGCATCCGCATCAACGATCAATTCCGCATCTGTTTCCGTTGCAGCGGGCAGGATGCTGAGGACGTCGAAATCGCTGACTGCCGCTGAGGTTTTCACCATGGCAAAAAAACTTCCTCCGATCCATCCCGGCGAGGTCCTGCGCGAGGAATTCATGCGACCGCTGGGTCTGTCGAGTAACCAGCTCGCCAGGGCGATTGACGTTACGCCGGCGCGCGTGAACGACATCGTGCGCGAGCGCCGCGGTATTTCCGCCGATACGGCGTTGCGTCTCGCCCGCTATTTCGGCACCGACGCGCAGAGCTGGATGAATCTGCAGCAGCACTACGATTTGGAATGTGCCAGGAATGCGCTCGGTTCGAGGCTGGCGCGTGTAGAGCGCCGCGTGGCGTAGCCTGGAATTCAGCATCCATGCCCGATTTCACAGTTGAAATGCCGTAGCCGAATTGAAAAAAGCGAATCCAAAGCGGTCGTCTTTAAATTCGGCGAATTGCGGCCATATCGCTCCTGCCAGAGTGTGTTTCCAAGGATTTTCATGACCCTGCTCGCCCTTGCCGAACAACGGCTGCTCACGCCCGGCGGCCTTGCCGCCGCCGACCTCGATCGCGTGTTCGGCCAGCTCGCCGGGCCGTCCATCGATGCAGCCGATCTGTATTTCCAGCATTCGCGCAGCGAGTCGTGGATGCTCGAGGACGGCATCGTCAAGGAGGGCAGCCATTCGATCGAGCAGGGCGTCGGCGTGCGCGCGATGAGCGGGGAGAAGACCGGTTTCGCCTATTCGGACGAGATCGTGCTGCCGGAACTGCTGACCGCGGCGAAGAGTGCGCGCGCGATCGCGCAGTCGGGCAACGACCGCGCCGCGCATGCGCTGACCGCGCGCAACGCGCAATCGCTGTACCCGGCGATCGATCCGGTCGAGAGCATCGCCAACGAAGAGAAGATCGCCCTGCTGCGCGAAGTGGACCAGTTCGCGCGTTCGCTCGATCCGCGCGTGACGCAGGTGATCGTGAGTCTGTCGGCGACGCTGGACACGGTGCTCGTGGCAGCGATGGACGGCACGCTCGCGGCCGACGTGCGTCCGCTCGTGCGCATGAACGTCAACGTGATCGCCGAACAGAACAGCCGGCGCGAGTCGGCCAGCTCGGGCGGTGGCGGCCGCTATGGGTATCGCGAGCTGCTCGGCAACGGGCGCGCGCATGCGTTCGCGCGCGAGGCGGTGCGCCAGGCGCTGGTCAATCTCGAATCGGTGCCGGCGCCCGCCGGCAGCATGACCGTCGTGCTTGGTCCCGGCTGGCCAGGCGTGCTGCTGCATGAGGCGATCGGCCATGGCTTCGAGGGCGATTTCATCCGCAAGGGCACGAGCGCGTTCACCGGTCGTCATGGCGATCGCATCGCGGCGAAAGGCGTCACCGTGGTCGACGACGGCACGCTGGCCAATCGGCGTGGCTCGCTCAGCGTCGACGACGAAGGCACGCCGACCGAATGCACGGTGCTGGTCGAAGACGGGATCCTGAAAGGCTACATGCAGGACAAGTTCAACGCGCATTTGATGGGCCAGCGTTCGACCGGCAACGGCCGGCGCGAATCGTTCGCGCACCTGCCGATGCCGCGCATGCGCAATACCTACATGCTCGCCGGCCGGCACGATCCGGGCGAGATCATCGCCTCGGTGGAGCGCGGCTTGTACGCCGTGAATTTCGGCGGCGGCCAGGTCGACATCACCAATGGCAAGTTCACGTTTTCGGCGAGCGAAGCCTACCTGATCGAGAACGGCAAGGTGACGCGGCCGGTCAAGGGCGCGACGTTGATCGGCGCGGGCCCCGAGGTGCTGACGCGCGTGTCGATGATCGGCAACGATCTGAAACTCGATGAAGGCGTCGGCGTCTGCGGCAAGGAAGGGCAGAGCGTGCCGGTCGGCGTTGGCCAACCGACCTTGCGCATCGATGCGATGACAGTTGGCGGCACGGCGGCGTGAGGCTTCTTTGCTCGTCATTCCGGCACAGGCCGGAATTCAGTGTCTTTTGCTTTTTGAGGGCAAGATCAAAATGGATTCCGGCATTCGCCGGAATGACGATGCAGTTGGCTGCCGGCACGGTTCACGCCGCCACGAATGCGGAATCGATAGCGATGAAAAGCTGCGTCGCACTCGCTACCCGCGTCGAAGAATTTCCCGGCAACACGCCGATCTTCCTGCGCAGCTACGATCACGAGCGCGGCGGGGGAGCGTCCAACGAACCCGCGCTGCGCACCGCGGCGTTCACCTACGACAATGCGCTGGCGGCGATCGCGTTGCTCGCCTGCGGCAAGCGCGAGCAGGCTACACGCATCGGCGAGGCGTTGCGGCTCGCCGCAATGAGCGATTCGCGCCTGCGCAACGCGTATCGCGCCGGTCCAGTCGAAAATGGCAAACCTTTGCCTAATGGCTGGTGGGATGCGAGAGAAAACCGCTGGGTCGAGGACGCATACCAGGATGGCACGGCCACCGGCAACGTGGCGTGGGCCGCGCTTGCGTTGCTGGCCTTGCACGATGCGAGCGGCGATGCGCGCTGGCTGCGGACCGGGGCAAAGCTGGCTGGATGGATCGCGGCGAACGCCTTGGACGATCGCGGCAACGGTGGATTCAGCGGCGGCGTCGAAGGCTTCGATGCGGCATCGAAAAAAATATTGTGGAAATCGACCGAGCACAATATCGATATCGCTGCGTTGTTCATCTGGCTCGATCGCGTCGATGCGAAAGGCGAGTGGACGCAGCACGCATGGCAGGCGCGCAGTTTCGTCGATGCGCAATGGGATGAGGCGAGCGCGCATTTCTGGGTTGGTACCCTGGCCGACGGCAGCTCGCCGAATCGCGGCATTTCCGGACTCGACGTGCAACTCTGGGCGCAACTGTTGCCGGATGCGGACAAGCGATGGCCACGTGCGCTGGCTTGGGTCGAGCAACAGCATGGCGTGGCCGACGGTTTCGATTTCAACGATGACCGCGACGGTTTGTGGACGGAAGGCACGGCTCAGGCAGCGCTGGTCTATCGCAGACTCGGCCGCGAAGCGGATGCGGACAAATTGTTCGCGACGATCGCGCAGCAGGCTTCGCCGGGCGGTTTTTTCTACGCCACGCGCGAGCCGCGCATCACTACCGGCCTCGCCGTCGGCGACAGCACCTCGGCCGACTTCTACTACTACCGTCGCCCGCATCTCGGCGCGACGGCCTGGGCCGCGCTCGCCGCGTTGAATCGCAATCCGTTCGTGCCTTTGCCCGGGAGTGCGGTCAAACCGCGATGAATTCGGGTATGGTGGCGGCACGATGAGCGCCGAAGACGCCGCCATTCTGCAATCGAGCGCGCTGGCCGACGAACGCGCGGCGCTGGCCGCAGCGGCGGCCGTCGACATCCGCAACGGCTTCGCCGACTACAACGAGCGCTTCCGCGCGGTGACACGCCGCGCCAGGCAGCGCTTCGAGGCGCGCGATTTAGTGTCGGCGCAGATGGACAACCTCGAGCGCATGGATCTGTACGACATCTGTGTGCGCGCAACGACGACGCGGCTTGAGCGCCTGCTGCGCGAACGGGTACGCGAGCGCGGACTGTGGATCGATATCCGCCATGCCTTCGCCGAGTTGATCGCGCCGTTGCTCGACCAGGAGCTCAACAAGACTTTCTACAACACGTTGACGCGGCGCTTCTTCGGCACGTCCGGCGTGGATGCGCAGATCGAGTTCGTCGCCCTGGGCATCGAGCCTACCGACCGAATCACGCATCCGGTCGGGCGTCACAGCTACGCGGTGTGGGGGCAATTGCCGCGCGTCTGTCAGCGCATGCTCGACGACTGCACGTTCGACGTGGCGTACGCGCACCAGAGCCTGTGCGCGTTGCGCATTGCCGAGGCGCTGACCCGGCGCCTGCTGGAATGGGGTGGCATCGACGCGGGCAACCCCAATCCGATCCGCGCGATCGAGCTGCTCGATACCGTGTTCTACCGCGAGCGGCGTGCCTACCTCGTCGGTCGCATCTTCGGCGCCGAGCGCATCGCACCGCTGGTGATCGCGCTGGTCAACGAGGATGCCGGCCTGCGCGTCGACGCGGTGTTGACCGAGCGCGCGCACGTCGCCCAGGTGTTCGGCTACACGCGCAGCTATTTCCAGGCCGACCTGCCGACCGTCGGCGACGCGGTGGTGTTTCTGCGCACGCTGTTGCCGTACAAGCCGATCGACGAGCTGTACACCGTGCTCGGCCGCGCCAAGCAGGGCAAGACCGAGCGCTATCGGCATTTTTTCCGTCATCTCGCTGCGCACCACGGCGAGTCGTTCGTGCACGCCGACGGCGAGCGCGGCATGGTCATGGCCGTATTCACGCTGCCCTCGTATCCGCTCGTGTTCAAGCTGATCCGCGACAAGTTCGCGTTTCCGAAGGAGAGCGCGCGTGCCGAGGTCATGCAGAAGTACACGCTGGTGTTCCGCCACGACCGCTGCGGCCGTCTCGTCGATGCGCAGGAGTTCCGCTTCCTGCGTTTTCCACGCGTACAGTTCGCGCCGGCACTGCTCGAAGAACTGCTGACCAGCTGCAGCGAAACCGTGACGATCGACGGTGACGATCTCGTCATCTCGCATTGCTATGTCGAACGCCGCGTCCGGCCGCTCAATCTCTACGTGCGCGAAGCCGAACCCGAAGCCGCGGTGCGCGCCGTGGTCGACTATGGCCAGGCGATCCGCGACCTCGCCTCGAGCAACATCTTTCCGGGCGACCTGCTGTTCAAGAATTTCGGCGTCACCGGCACCGGCCGCGCCATTTTCTACGACTACGACGAGCTGTGTCTGGTCAGCGAGTGCCGCTTCCGCGAACTGCCCGAGGACGACGATCGCGGCGAAACGTTCTACGTCGGGCCGTTCGACGTGTTTCCCGAGCAGTTTCCGCGCTTCCTCGGCATGGACGCGGCGCAGCGCGCGGCGCTGCTCGAAGCGCATGGCGAGATCTTCAGCGTGCGCTGGTGGCGCGAGCTGCAGGAACGACTGGTCGAGGGTCGCGTCGCCGATGTGCCGCCGTATCCGGAACAGGTGCGCGTCGGTGTGGAATTATTTGCGCCCAATCCCGGTCTTTGACTTTCGCGAACCCCAACCAATTGTTATCCGAGGGAGAATTGTATGCGTAAATTTTCACCATTGACCCTGGCGCTTGCGGCGGCATTGGCCGTGAATCCTGTCGCGTTCGCCGATCAGCCGAAGGCACCGGTCACGCCGGGCGCGCTCGCGCAGGCAACCTCGATCGACGCGGTACTCGCGGGCGACTGGCGTTCGGACAAGAACAAGGCGCGCGACCAATACCGCCATCCGAAGGAAACACTGGCGTTCTTCGGCGTCCAGCCCGACCAGACCGTGGTCGAACTCGTGCCCGGCGGCGGCTGGTATGCGGAAATTCTCGCGCCGTACCTGAAGGACCACGGCCACTATGTCGCCGCGATCTTCAAGCCGAAGAATCCGAGCGGCGAGAATGCGAGCGACAAGAGCGGCCTGCACAAGAAGTTCGCCGACGATGCGGCGCGCTACGGCAAGGCCGAAGTCGTCGAGTTCGACGGCAAGGCGCCGGTGTTCGGCGCGCCGGCGTCGGCCGATGTCGTGCTGACATTCCGCAACGTGCACAACTGGACCGACGACGGCAATGCCGAGGCAATGTTCAAGGCAATGTACACGGTGCTCAAGCCCGGCGGCACGCTCGGCGTCGTAGACCACCGCGCCAGGGCGGGCACGACACTCGCGCAGGACAAGGACTCGGGCTATCTGCCGGTCGAAGTCGTGACCAAGCTCGCCAGCGACGCCGGTTTCAAGCTCGTCGCGCAAAGCGAGATCAACGCGAATCCGAAGGACACCAAGGACTATCCGAAAGGCGTGTGGACCCTGCCGCCGGTGCTTGCGCTCAAGGACGTCGATCGCGACAAGTACTTGGCGATCGGCGAGTCGGATCGGATGACGCTGAAGTTCGTCAAGCCAAAAAAATAGTTCCATCGGGGAACTTGTGACCATCCCTTCCCCCGCAGGCTCGGGGAAGGGACAATCCACGCATGCTGCTCGCGTTCAACAAGCCGTTCCAGGTCCTCTGCCAGTTCACTGATCGAAGCTCTCCGCCGCGACGCACGCTGGCGGAGTTCGTGCGCGCGCCCGGCGCCTACGCCGCGGGCAGGCTCGACTACGACAGCGAAGGCTTGCTGTTGCTGACCGACGACGGCGGGCTAGCACAGCGCCTGACCGACCCGAGGTTCAAGGTCGAGAAGACCTATCTCGTCCAGGTCGAAGGCGCGCCGGGCACGGAACAACTGGCGCAATTGCGAAAAAGTGTACTTCTGAACGACGGCCCGACCCTGCCCGCGCGCGCGACGTTGTTGTCGCATGCGCCGGAATGGCTGTGGCCGCGCGACCCGCCGGTGCGCTTCCGCAAGAGCGTACCCGATGCGTTCATCGAACTGACGATCCGCGAAGGCCGCAACCGCCAGGTGCGGCGCATGACCGCGGCGGTCGGCCTGCCTACGCTGCGCCTGATCCGGACCCGCATCGGCGCGATCGAACTCGCTGCGCTGAAGCCTGGTGAAACGAGGACGGAGGAATACCCGCCATGACCCGATTCAAGGATCACTTTTCCGGCCACGCCGAACTCTATCGCGAGGCGCGGCCGACCTATCCCGAGGCACTGTTCGACTGGCTCGCCGCGCAGGCGCCCGATCAAGCGCTCGCCTGGGACGCGGGCTGTGGCAACGGCCAGGCCAGCGTCGCGCTCGCACGCCGCTTCGATCGAGTCGTCGCCACCGATCCGAGCGCGAACCAGATTGCCGACGCCGAGCAGCGTGCGAACATCGAGTATCGCGTCGAGCCGGCCGAACGCTCTTCGCTGTCCGCCGCGAGCGCGAGTCTCGTCACCGTCGCGCAGGCGCTGCACTGGTTCGACTTCGCCGCCTTCTACGCCGAGGTACGGCGCGTGCTCAAGCCATACGGCGTGTTTGCGGCGTGGGCATATGCCGCGTGCGGAACGGGCGATGCGGCGATCGACGACGTGATCGAGCATCTGTACGGCGATGCATTGACCGGCCCGTACTGGCCGCCGGAGCGGGCGCACATCGACGCCGGCTACAGCACGATCCCGTTTCCATTCGAAGCGATTGCGGCTCCGCAGTTTCCGATGGTCATGCGCTGGAACCTCGCGCAGTTGCTTGCCTACCTGCGCTCGTGGTCGGCGACCCAGCGCTACATCAAGGCCAATGGCGCGGACCCGGTCGGCCGCGTCGAAGCCGACCTGCGTGCCGCATGGGGCGAGCCCGCGCGCGTGCGCGAGGTCCGCTGGCAGTTTCATCTGCTCGCCGGGCGGGTTTAAGCGCGCCTCGCTCCTTGCTCGCGCGGCGCGAAAATCAATGCAGCGGCGCTAGGCCCAGCACCGCGCGCAGTTCTTTCTGCGCCGTGGCGAAATCCGCCTCGAAATCCGGCCGCCTCGCCAGGCTGGCCGCGATGACCGAGCCTGCGATGCGTCCCATCTCGACGTCCGAGCGATAGTGCACGCCGGCGACGATGCGGTTGTTGCCGTACTCCCAGGCGCGTTGCATCAACTCGGCTTTCTTCTCGGGCACCATATTCGAGAGCACGATGCCCATCAGCGTGCCGAGCGTGGTGTGGCCCGACGGCCACGATCCGGACGTGGACATGCTCGTGCCCGCACGCAATGGCTCGACGAGCTTGCTGAGCACGTAGGGGCGTGGGCGGTTGAACCCCTTTTTCGCCGGCTTGACGATGACATCCTCGGTCTTGATCAGGCGTGCAGACAGCGCGGCGAGGCGTGGCAGGTTCTGCGCGGTGAATTTTTCGCCGAGCACATCGGCGAAGCGCCAGATGCTCTCTTCGCTGTCGGCTCGGGCGCGTTCGGCCATCGCCGGTGTGCGCGCGATCTGGATCGTCAGGATCTCGCCGAGTTCCGCGAGCGTCTGCGCCGAATCATCCGCCGGGGGCGGCGGCAGGATGTGCAGCAGGTCGATTGCGGTGGCATCGGCATAGGGATTGACCTCAGTCGCGGCATTCGCTGCATCGGCAATGAGCAGCATGAACGCGGCGAAGCACGTCTTCAGAATACGCATTTTCTTTTCTCCTCGATTCGCGCTCGCAGAGCGTGCGGCGTGGGCGCGCACTTTGGGCGCATTTCATGACGCTTTCATTTCAGCGTGCGCCGTCGACGATCCGTTAAAGCAGATGTAAAGAATTTGCAGCACAACGGAAATGTGCGGGCCGTAAGGTGCGCCGCGCTGTCGCCCCTTGCCAAAAGAAGAAACCCGAACCATGCCGAATATTCGTTGCGTCCACGTTTCATCGCAGGCGTTGCATCGCCTGCCTCCCTTTTACGCTGCTGCTGGGCGCCTGCGTCCGCTCGCGCTGGCGATGATGCTGGCCACGTTCCCGCACTCCGGCTTCGCCACCGATGCGCCGGCCGACGCGTCCGCACCCGCGGAAGCCGCGAATCCGAACGGGGCGGTGGCGCAACTGCAGGAAGTCGAAGTCAACGCCAGTTCCGCGCGTTCGGCGATCACGATGGCGCCGGTGCAGAGCGAACTCGACGTGACCCAGCCAACTTCGATCATCGGTCTGGATTGGATCAGCAACCACGAGCCGCCGACTTCGGACTACGCGCAGATCGCGGCGATGGCGCCGTCGGTGACATCGATCAGCCCCGCGGGGCCGGGCCTTGGCGAAGCCAAGCAGGTGACGATGCGCGGCTTCAACGACAACCAGTACAACGTCACCTACGACGGCATTCCGTTCGGCGACACCAATGACTTCTCGCATCATACGTCGAGCTATTTTCCGGCGAAGATGATCGGCCAGGTCGCGGTCGATCGCGGCCCCGGTGGCGCGAGCACGATCGGCGAGGCGACGTTCGGCGGCACGATCGCGCTGCGCTCGAAGGACCCGCTCGATGCCTTCGAGGTGATCCCGACGCAGACTTTCGGCAGCTACTCGACGACGCTGAGCCATCTCGAATTCAACTCGGGGCGGATGGAGAATTTCGGCAACGGCAGGCTGATCGCGAGTGCGCAGTACTACGACAGCGACACCTTCCGCACCGATTCGGGGGTGCACCGCAAGACCGCGTACCTCAAGTACGTGCAGCCGGTCGGCGAGTCCACGGAAATCACCGTGCTGAGCAACTACAACGACATCAAGTTCAACAATCCGAACAAGACCACGCTGACCCAGGCGCAGATCGACACGCTCGGGCGCGACTTCGGCCTCAATCACGATCAATTCTCGACCGATTGCGCCTGTTACAACCACCAGGTCAAGCAGACCGACATGGAATACCTCGGCATCAAGAGTGCGCTGACGCCGGATTGGGCGCTGGACAACAAGACCTACACGTACTACTACAACAACGACAGCAACGAGTCGCCAACGGTCGGCACGAATGCATCGAAAGTCAACATGGGCGGCGCTTACAAGGTCAACCGCTACCGCGCCTACGGCGACGTGCTGACGCTGACGCGCACGCTGGCCAGCGGCGAACTTCGCTTCGGCGGTTGGTATGAAACGCAGAAGAACGAGCGCTATCAACTCCTGCTCGACTACACCCTTGGCGGCATCCACGACGTCAAGCCCGGCAAGCCGGATGCGAGCGCGTACAAGTACAACATGGTCGACTGGTTGCGCACCACGCAGATTTATGCCGAGTACGCGTGGAAGGCGAACGACGCCCTGATGGTCACGCCGGGCATCAAGGTTTTGCAGTTCCAGCGCGCGATCGAGGCGCCGATCAACCAGACCACGAAGACGCCGCTGGACTACGCCCAGACCTGGCGCAAGGCGCTCGGCTACCTCGCGACGAACTATCTCGTCGCGCCCGAGTGGAGCCTGTACGCGCAGGCGGCGCAGGGCTTCCTTGCGCCCAACCTCAACCAGTTCTACGTGCCGCATCCGGAAAACAACCGCACTTCGCCGCAGCAGACGATGAACTACCAGTTCGGCACGGTGTGGAAGAACGATCGCTTCAGCGCAGACGCGGATGTGTTCTACATCGACTACAAGAATTTTCCGTTGTCCTCGATCGATCCGGTCACCAAGGACCCGGTCTTCGCGCTCGCGCGCGGTGCGCGCATGTACGGAATCGAAGGCGAGGCGACGTACTATTTCGGCAACGGTGTCAGTGCGTTCGCCAACTTCTCGACCATCGATGCACAATTCAGGCTATCGAGCCTCGATATCCCCAATGTGCCGGACGGCACGATGGCGTTGGGCCTTTCCTACGAAGGCAACGGCCTGTTCGGCTCGGTCTCGAGCAAGTACGTCGGCGCGCAGAAGGTCTACAACGGCGGCTTCAATCCGGACGACGCGACCACGGTGACCGCGTCCGGCAAATCCGACGGTTTCTGGCAGACCGCGTTGAGTCTCGGCTATGGCCGCAACGTCGAAGACTCGTTCCTGAAGAGCTGGAAGTTCCGTCTGCAGGTCGAGAACGTATTCAACGCGCATCACCAGGTCGCTGATTCGATCAAGAACGGCAACATCTACTATCTCGTGCTGCCGGGGCGCAACTGGTATGCGTCGGTGTCGCTGGGGCTGTGGTGACGGGGCCGTCCGCGACGGCTGTTCAAGCGCGGATTCGCGCGTTGGCCGTGTCATTGCAAAAGCCAAGGGGGCGACATGTCGCCCCCTTGGCCGAGTTGGGGTAGCGGGACTGCTTACATGCCGATCGCGGTCTCCGCGCACACGTACGGCAGGCCGTGCGCCTGCGCGACCGGCTCGCAGGTCACCTTGCCCTCGAACACGTTGAGGCCGCTGCGCAGGTGCGCGTCCTGGGCGAGCGCCTTCTTCCAGCCGTGGTTGGCGAGAGAGAGCGTGAACGGCAGGGTGACGTTGTTGAGCGCGAACGTCGAAGTGCGCGCCACCGCGCCAGGCATGTTGGCGACGCAATAGTGGACGACGCCGTCGACGACGTAGGTCGGGTCGGCGTGCGTGGTTGCGCGCGAGGTCTCCACGCAGCCGCCCTGGTCGATGGCGACGTCGACGATCACCGAGCCCGGCTTCATCGTTGCCAGCATGGCGCGCGTGACCAGCTTCGGCGCGGCGGCGCCGGGGATGAGCACGGTGCCGATCAGCAGGTCGGCGCGGCGCACGAGTTCCTCGATCGCCGAGCGCGTGGAGAACACGGTCGAGATCGACGTGCCGAACTGGGTAGCCAGGCGCTTGAGCGCATCGGCGGAGCGATCGACGACGGTGACCTTGGCGCCCATGCCGACCGCGATCGTCGCCGCATGCGTGCCGGACACGCCGCCGCCGAGGATCACCACTTCGGCCGCCGGCACGCCGGGCACGCCGCCGAGCAGCACGCCGCGTCCGCCCTGCGCCTTTTCCAGCGAGTGCGCACCGACCTGCGGGGCGAGGCGGCCGGCGACTTCGGACATCGGCGTCAGCAGCGGCAGCGAGCCGTTCGCCGCGGTGACGGTTTCATAGGCGATGCAGATCGCGCCGGAGTCGATCAGATCCCGGGTCTGTTCCGCGTCGGGCGCGAGATGCAGGTAGGTGAAGAGAATCTGGCCCTTGCGCAGTTTCTTGCGCTCGACCGCGAGCGGTTCTTTGACCTTCACCACCATGTCGGCCTCGGCAAAGATCCGGTCCGCGCTGTCGACGATGCTGGCGCCGACGGCGGTGTAGTCGGCATCGGGAATGCCCGCACCAAGGCCCGCACCCGCCTGCACGAGCACCTGATGGCCATGGTGCACCAGTTCCTGCACCGAGGACGGAATGAGGCCGACACGATATTCGTGGTTCTTGATCTCTTTCGGTACGCCAATACGCATGTCGGGTCTCCCTCGGGCTGGTCCGCGGCGGCGCCGGTTGCGCGCGCGCGATGAGGCCGCAGTATGATCTGAATATTGTGCAATGGAGAGCGTATTTTTCGGGATTTTTTACTCCATAGTTGAGTTTTATTCGGTTATTAACCCATATCTTGAAATATCATGCCAACTTTAAAGTGGATGCTCGACGAACGCGACCGGGCGATCCTGCGCCTGCTGCAGCAGGACGGACGCTTGACCAATCTGGACCTCGCCGCGCAGATCAACCTCTCGCCGTCTGCCTGCCTGCGTCGGGTCAAACTGCTCGAGGAGCGCGGGTTGATCTCGCGCTACGTCATGCTGATCGACGAGAAAGCCGCGGGCTTGCCGGGCACCGCCTTCGTGCTGGTGACACTCGACCAGCAAGGACGCACTGCGCTCGATGCGTTCGAGGCGGCCATCCACGATCACCCCGAAGTGACCGAATGCTGCCTGCTTGCCGGAGCGGCGGACTACATGGTGCGCGTCGCGTATGCGGATGCGGCCGATTTCGAGCGCATCCACACGGCAATCCTCACCCAGCTGCCGGGCGTGGTGCGCGTGCAGTCGACGCTGGCCTTGCGCACAGTGAAGAAAACCACGGCGCTGCCGGTTTGAGGGCGGCCGACACCCTGCTCAACGATTGGTGAGCTGAATCTCGATGCGCCGGTTCTTCGCGTAGGCGGCTTCGTTGTCCTTCGGGTCGAGCGGCTGGAACTGGCCGAAGCCGTTTGCCGACAGGTGGCGCGGCTGGATGCCCTGCACGACGAGTTGCTTGACGATCGCCGTCGCGCGCGCGGTCGACAACTCCCAGTTCGAGGGGAACTGGTCGGTGTGGATCGGGCGCTTGTCGGTGTGGCCGTCGATGCGCAACACCCAGTCGAGGCTGGACGGAATCTCGGCGGCGACTTCGTTGAGTGTCTTGGCGAGCTTGGCCATCGACGCCTGTGCCTCGGGGGAGAGCTCGGCCGAGCCGGTGGCGAACAGGATGTCGGTCGGCACGACGAAGCGGTCGCCGACGATCTGGATGTCGGGTCGGTTGCCGAGCGCCTCGCGCAGCTTGCCGAAGAATTCCGAACGGTATTTCTCGAGCTGGTTGACCTTGTTCGCCAGCGCGATGTTCAATTGTTTGCCGAGTTCGGCGATCTTCACGTCCTTGTCCTTGACGTTTTTGTTGGCGATCTCCAGCGCCGCGGTGATCTGCTTCAACTGTTCCTGCACCGCGGCGAGCTGGCGGTTGAGCAGTTCGACCTGCGCCGCGGACTTGGCGTTGAGGTCGGTCGCGGCGACGAGATCCTTCTTCGAGGCGTCGAGTTGCGCGGCCATCTGCGCGACCTGTTGTTCGAGCTGGGTTTTCAGTTCGCTCAGCGCGGCGATATCGGCGGCGAGCTTGGCGCTTTCGGCGTTCTTCGCTTCGAGTGCCGCATTCGAGGTGCCGAGCGAGGCGGACAATTCGTTGACCTTGGCATCGAGCCTGGCCTTCGCGTCCTGCGCGAGCGACAAGGTTTGCGCCAATTGCGCGATCTGCGCGTTGAGGTCGGCCAGCGCCTTGTTCTTGCCGGCCAGCGTCTGCGACAGCACGAACTGGCCGATCGCGAACAGCAGCAGGACGAAGATCATGACCAGGATCAGACTCGTCAGCGCATCGACGAAACCCGGCCAGATGTCGAGGCCGCGGCGGCGGCGCGCGAGCGAATTCATCGCTTACGCTCCGTTGCTGCGCTTGCCGTCGACCGCCGCGGCGATCGTGCGCGAAAGCAGGCGGAATTCGCTGCGCAGGTCGTCGCTAAGGCGCGCGCTGTTGCCCGGCGCCGCGGCGAGCGTCTTCAGCACGTTCTTCAGTTCTTCCTGGGTCTCGCTCATGCCGCGCATTTCGCGCGACTCGCGGCCGAGCAGGTCGGCCAGGCGTGCGAGCTGGGCGTTGAGTTCGCCGAGTTGCTCGGAGGAATTGCGCCGTTCGCGCTCCGACTCGACCAGCGCGCGCTGCATGCGCTCGAGACCGTCGGCGGTCTGTTCGAGCAGCGCCTGCACGTAGGCCGGCACGTTTGCCTCGCCGTCGCCCTGCAGCGCGCCCGACGACAGCCGCGTCTGCCCCGACAGCCACTCCTCGAGTTCGTTGTAGAAACGGTTCTGTGCGTGTCCGGCCTGCAGGTCGAGGAAGCCGAGCACGAGCGAGGAAGCGAGGCCGAACAACGAGGTGGAAAAACTCGTCGACATGCCGGACAGAGGTTCCTTCAGGTGCTCCTTGAGATCGGTGAACATCGCCACCGGATCGGTGCCGACGCCGAGCGAGCCGATGATTTCGGCAACCGAGCGGATGGTCACGAGCAGGCCCCAGAACGTGCCGAGCAGGCCGAGGAAGATGGCGAGGCCGACGAGGTAGCGCGACAGGTCGCGCGACTCCTCCAGACGCAGGTAGATGCTGTCGAGCAACGAGCGCAGGCTGGTCGGCGACAGCGAGAACTTCGAGCGTTCGCGCCCCGCCAGCATGCGCGCCATCGGCGCGAGCAGCTTCGGCGGCGCGAGCTGACGGTTCGGGTCGGAGCGCTTGAACGTCTCGATCCACTCGACCTCGCGCGCGAGCTGCAGCACCTGGCGCAGATTCCAGGCGATGCCGAACAACAGCACGAGCAGGATGATGCCGTTGAAAAAAGGATTCGCCTGGAAGTTCGCGAGCAGCTTTGGCGCGAGCACACCGGCGAGCGCGGCGACGGCGACGAGGAATCCCCCCATCCAGACGAGAACGTGGGTGGGTTTGGTCATTCAGCTTGCTCCCGGCGATTGGTCCAACGATTGGATGCGTCCGCAGTCAGACAGGTTGCGCGTGTGTTTGGTTCCGCAGGCCTTGGCATTTCGGCCGAAAGCGCGCAGGACGAGCAAAGTCACAATGCAGCGAGGTTTGCATACGCCAGCACCAGCCACTTCGCCCCGGCGTCCTCGAAGTTGACCTGCACGCGCGCGTGCGCGCCGGAGCCTTCGGCGTCCACCACCACGCCTTCGCCGAAGCTCGCGTGGCGCACGCGCTGGCCGAGTTTCAACTGGGTGACTTCGAGCGCGTCGGCGGCGTAGTGGTTCGACGACAATGGCCGCGAGACCTGCACGCGCGGGCGCACCTCGTGCAGCAGTTCGCGTGGCAGTTCGTGCAGGAAGCGCGAGGGTCGGTTGTAGCTTTCCATGCCGTGCAGGCGGCGCGATTCGGCGTAACTCAGGATCAGCGTTTCGCGTGCACGCGTGATGCCGACGTAGGCCAGGCGGCGTTCCTCTTCAAGCCGGCCGGGCTCGTCGAGCGAGCGCTGACTCGGGAACAGGCCGTCCTCGAGGCCGACCAGGAACACGATCGGAAACTCGAGTCCCTTGGCCGAGTGCAAGGTCATCAATTGCACGCAGTCTTCCCAGGCCTCGCCCTGCGATTCGCCGGCTTCGAGCGCGGCGTGGGCGAGGAACGCGGCGAGTTCGTCAAGTCCGGCTTCGACATCCTCTGGCGTGCGCTCGAAGCGGCTGGCGACGTTGACCAGTTCGTCGAGGTTTTCCACGCGCGATTCGGCGCTGCCGCGTGCGTCGGCTTCGTAGTAGTCGCGCAGGCCGGTTTTCTGGATCGCGATATCGATTTGCTCGGCCAGCGACATCGCAGATTCTTGCGTGCCGGTGCAATCCCGCGCCAGCGCATCGATCAGATCGACGAAACAGCGCAGCGCATTCTTCGCGCGCCCGGCCAACGCGCCGGTGATGAATTCGGCAAGCACTGCGTCCCAGAGCGGGCAAGCGTCGCGCCGCGCGCGCTGGCGCAAAGTGTCCAACGTGCGCTCGCCGATGCCGCGCGGCGGCGTGTTGATCGTGCGCTCGAACGCGGCGTCGTCGTGGCGGTTGGCGACGAGGCGCAGATAGGCGAGGGCGTCCTTGATCTCGGCGCGATCGAAGAAACGCAGGCCGCCGTAGACGCGGTAGCGGATATCGTGCTGGATCAACTGTTCTTCGAAGTTGCGCGATTGCGCGTTTGAACGGTACAGGATCGCGCAGTCGCGCGCGCTGCCGCCCTGGCGCAGGTGTTCGCGGATCGCCTCGATCACGTGGCGCGCCTCGTCCTGCTCGTTGTAGGCGGCGTAGAGCGAAATCGGCTGACCCGCGTCGCCCGCAGTCCACAGTTGCTTGCCGAGGCGCTGCGGATTGTTGGCGATGATCGCGTTCGCGGCTTTGAGGATGGTCGCGGTCGAGCGGTAGTTCTGTTCGAGGCGGATCGTCTTCGCGCTCGGGAAGTCGCGCAGGAAGTGCTGCACGTTCTCCACGCGCGCGCCGCGCCAGCCGTAGATCGCCTGGTCGTCGTCGCCGACGACGAACACTTGCCCGGTGGCGCCGGCGAGCACGCGGATCCACGCGTACTGCAAGGTGTTCGTATCCTGGAACTCGTCGATCAGCAGATGCCGCCAGCGCTCGCGATAGTGCGCCAGCAGCGCATCGTCGGTGAGGAACAGTTCGTGCGAGCGCAGCAGCAGTTCGGCGAAGTCGACCAGGCCCGAACGTTGGCATTGCTCCTCGTAGGCCTTGTAGATGTCGACCAGCGTGCGGGTCAGCGGGTTGCCTTCGTGCTCGAAGCTCGCCACGCGTTTGCCTTCGTCCTTGGCCGTGTTGATGAACCATGTGGCCTGACGCGGCGGAAAGCGCGACTCGTCGAGGCCGAGCGCGGCGATCGTGCGCTTGATGAGGCGTTGCTGGTCGTCGCTGTCGAGGATCTGGAACGTCTCCGGCAGCCGGGCCTCGCGCCAGTGCTGGCGCAGCAGGCGGTGGGCGATGCCGTGGAACGTGCCGACCGTGAGCCCGCGCGTGTTGTTCAGCGACGAATGTTCGAGCAGGGTCTGCGCGCGCGTGCGCATCTCGCCTGCGGCCTTGTTGGTGAACGTGACCGCGAGCACCGACCAGGGCGAGGCACGCTCGACTTCGAGCAGCCAGCCGATGCGATGGGTGAGTACGCGCGTCTTGCCCGAGCCCGCGCCGGCGAGTACGAGATAGTGGCCGGGCGGTGCGCTGACCGCCTCGCGCTGGGCCGGGTTGAGATCGTCGAGCAGATAAGAAACATCCATTGCGGCAATTGTAAGGGCGCGCGCATCATTCGGGTCAGTTCTTCATCGAATCGACGATGGACGAGATGCCGTGCTGCGTAGCCTGATGCTTTCCGCGCTGTTGCTGCCGGCGTTCGCAGCGGCGAGCGGGCGGCCGCAGTATCGCGCGGTGTTCGATGCCGCCACGAAAAGCATGCGCGTGCGTGCGTGTCTCGGCGAGGCGCACGCACGAGTGGAATTCGCTGCGGATTCGTCTTGGGCGAAGCGCTTCGTCACCGATGTCGCACGCGGCGACGGCCACCCGCTCGCGGACGAGGACGACGGCTGGAGCGCGCGCGACTGGCGCGCGGGCGAATGCCTGAGTTGGCGTGCCGATCTGGCCGCGATCGCGGCGCAGGACAAGTCGGATGTCGGCTGGCGCATGGGCGAGGACATCGTCGTTGCGCCGCAGTTGTGGTTGCTGCGTCCCGACGTGCAGGGTGACGATGCGCGCATCCATGTGGAGCTGCCCGGCGGCTGGTCGATCTCGGCGCCGTGGCCGGAAATCCCGCCGCCATCATCCGCGCCTGCGGGACCCGGAAAGCCGCCGTCCGCGGCAGCATATTCCAGGGACTTCGTCATTCCGCAGACGCCGGCGGACTGGTCGGCGGCGGTCGCGTTCGGCCACTTCGAGGAAAAGCGCATCGAACTGCCGGGCGGGGTGTTGCGCCTGGCCATCCTCGGCGGCGTCGATGCGGAGCAGCGCGGCAAACTCGATCGCTGGTTCGGCCGCGTCGCGCGGGCGGTGCTCGGCGCCTACGGCCGCCTGCCGCTGGCCGACGTGCAGGTGCTGATGTTGCCGGTCGCAACCCGCACGCACGGGCAGGCGGTCGTGTTCGGCCAGTCCGTGCGCGGACAGGGCAACGCACTGCAACTGCTGATCGATCCGGGCCGGCCCGAAGCCGAGTTCGACGACGACTGGATGGCGGTGCACGAGTTGAGCCACCTCATGCATCCCTATCTCGGCGACCGCGGCTCGTGGCTCGCGGAGGGCCTCGCCACGTACTACCAGAACGTGTTGCGCGCGCGCGGCGGTCTGCTCACCGCGGCGCAGGGTTGGGACCGGCTCGCCGAGGGCTTCCGCCGCGGTGCGGCGGCAAAAAGCGATGGCACGCTGGAGCAAACCGCGGCGAACATGCAGCGCACGCATGCGTACCAGCGGGTGTACTGGGCCGGCGCGGCGTTCTGGCTCACGGTCGATCGCGATCTGCGCCGCGAAAGTGGCGGCAAGGTTGGACTCGACACCGCGCTGTCGCGGTTCCGCGATTGCTGCCTGCCGGCGTATCGCGCATGGCGGCCGGAGGATTTCGTCGCACGGCTCGACGCGCTGGCCGGCACGACGCTGATCGGCGCACGTTATCGCCAGTTCGCCGCGATGCGCGGCTTTCCGGATTGGAAAGCGGTATACGCGGACCTCGGCATCGGCGAAGCCGGTGGCCGATTGCGTTTCGACGACACCGCACGCGACGCGGCGATACGCGAGACGATCATGCGGCCGAGGTGATCTGCGCGCGCGGCGCTCAAGCCGCGTGCGCTTCCATGCGCACGCGCATCGACAGATCGATCGCGCGCACGTGCTTGGTCAACGCGCCGACCGAGATGAAATCGACGCCGGTGTCGGCGATGGCGCGCACGCGGTCGAGGCTGACGCTGCCGGAGACTTCGAGCGCCACGCGCCCGGCCACGTGGGCGACGGCGCGGCGCAGGTCCTCGGGCGCGAATTCATCGAGCATGACGCGATCGACCCCGGCGGCGAGTGCCTGGTCGAGCTCGGCGAAATTTTCCACTTCGACTTCGAGCAGCAGGTTCGGATGCGCCTTGCGCGCGGCGGCAACGGCGGCGGCGAGCGAGCCTGCCGCGGCGATATGGTTTTCCTTGATCAGGATCGCGTCGAACAGGCCGATGCGGTGGTTCGTCGCGCCGCCGCAGCGCACCGCGTACTTCTGCGCGTAGCGCAGGCCGGGCAGCGTCTTGCGCGTGTCGAGGATGCGCGTGCGCGTGCCGCGCACGGCGTCGGCGTACTGCGCAGCGACGGTAGCCGTGGCCGACAAGGTCTGCAGGAAGTTCAGCGCCGAGCGCTCGGCGCCGACCAGCGCGCGTGCGTTGCCGCGCAACGTGCACAATATCGCATTCGCGGCGACGCGGTCGCCGTCGTGTGCCCGCCATGCGATGACAACATTCGGGTCGCGCGCGCGGAAGCAGGCGTCGAACCAGTTGCTGCCGCAGAGCACCGCGTCTTCGCGGGTGACCACGGTCGCACTGGCGGTGGCGGTGGCGGGCAGCAGGTCGGCGGTCGCATCGCCGTTGCCGAAATCTTCGGCCAGCGCACGCGCCACGTCCTGGGCAACGACGGCGGCATCCGGTGCTTGCGGTTCGGTCACGCGCGGCTCACCCTGGAAAATCGCGCAGTTGCGTCGTGCCGATGCCTTCGTCGGCGAGCATCACCGGAATATCGTCGTCGATGCGGTAGATCACCTTGCCGTCGGTCGTGATCAGGCCGGCCTTGAGCGCCGCGGCGACGTTCGCACCGGTCACCGTTTTCACCGCATCCTGCGCGATCTCGCGGTTGAGCGCGTCGAGCTGCCCGCGATTGAGCAGCTTCACCGGCGTCTTGGTCACCGGGTCGCAGAGAATGTCGAGCAGGCGTTTGTCCATGCGCTTGAGGGTGCGTGATTGGCGAAGTGCCCGTAGAATATCGTTTTTGCGCAGGCTAAGCCATGAACACAGACACTGCGCCAGCGCGCATCGGCATCGTCATGGGCTCGCGCTCGGACTGGGAAACGATGAGTCACGCAGCCGAGATGCTGGCCACGCTCGGCGTGGTGCACGAAGTGCAGGTCGTCTCCGCACACCGCACGCCGGACCTGTTGTTCGACTACGCGGCGAACGCGGCCGCGCGAGGCCTGAAGGCGATCATCGCCGGCGCCGGCGGCGCTGCGCATCTGCCGGGCATGCTCGCGGCGAAGACCGCGCTGCCCGTGCTCGGTGTGCCGGTGCAGTCACACGCGCTCAACGGCATGGACTCGCTGCTCTCGATCGTGCAGATGCCGGCCGGGATTCCCGTGGCCACGTTCGCGATCGGCAAGGCCGGCGCGACGAACGCGGCGCTGTTCGCGGCAAGCCTGCTTGCGCTCGACGATCCGGCGATTGCCAAGGCCCTGCATGCGTTCCGCACCGCGCAGACGCAAGCCGTGCTGGCGAAGCCCGATCCGCGCGCATGAAAACGGCATGGCCATGAAAACCATCGGTATCCTCGGCGGCGGCCAGCTCGCACGCATGATCGCCCTCGCCGGCGCGCCGCTCGGCGCGCGCTTTCTCGTCGTCGATAACGTGGCCGACGCCTGCGCGGGGCAGGTCGCGCCGCAGATTTCCGCCGACTGGCGCGATTTCGCCGCGCTCGAAGAATTCGCCAGACGCATCGACGTGGCCACGTTCGATTTCGAGAATGTGCCGGCCGACACCGCGCACTGGCTGGCCGAGCGCGTCGCCGTGTTCCCGAATCCGCGCGCACTCGCCGCGACCCAGGACCGGCTCGTCGAGAAGACGCTGTTCCGCGAGCTTGGCCTGGCCACGCCCGCGTTCGCCGCGGTCGACAGTCGCGCCGATCTCGAACGTGCGCTGGCCGATATCGGCTGTCCGGCGGTACTCAAGACGCGCCGGCTCGGCTACGACGGCAAGGGTCAGTTCCGGATCAGGACGTCCGCCGACATCGACGCGGCCTGGGCGGCACTCGGCGGCGCGGCGTTGATTCTCGAAGCGTGGATCGCGTTCGAGCGCGAAGTCTCGCTCGTCGCCGTGCGCGGCCGCGGTGGTGCCGGTCGTGATGCAGAATTTTCCACTTATCCACTTGTACAGAACTGGCACGAAGACGGCATTCTCTCGGCCACGCTCGCGCCGGCGCCCGCCGCCGAGGCGTTGGCCGAGCCGGCCGCGCGCCACGCGCGCGCGATCGCCGAGCATCTCGACTACGTCGGCACGTTCGCGCTGGAGCTGTTCGTCAAGGACGGTCAACTGCTCGGCAACGAGATGGCGCCGCGCGTGCACAACTCAGGACACTGGACGATCGAAGGCGCACCGTGCAGCCAATTCGAGAACCACGTGCGCGCCGTGCTCGGCCTGCCGCTCGGCGACACCTCCGTGCTCGGCACGGCAGTGATGCTCAACTTCATCGGCGAGCTGCCCGCAGCGCTGCCGGTGCTCGCCGAGCCGCGCGCGCATTGGCACGACTACGGAAAATCCCCGCGCGCGGGACGCAAGGTCGGCCACGCCACCTTGTGCGCGAACACGACTGCGGAAATGCGCGAGCGCCTGATGCGCGTCGCGCGCGCTCTCGGGCGCGACGCGCAGGCCGCGCCGGTGCTGGCCGCGCTATGACGCTTGAGCCCCTCCCCCCTTCGAGGGGGGAGGATTGTTGAGGGGGTGGTGGCGAACACCATCCCCTCCAAATCCCCGTTGAAGGCGGGGGCTAAAGACAGGCTTACGCGAGTTGCGAGGCCGCGAATTCCCAATTGACCAGGTTCCAGAACGCCTCGACGTACTTCGGCCGCGCGTTGCGGTAGTCGATGTAGTAGGCGTGCTCCCACACGTCGCAGGTCAGCAGCGGGCGATCGCTGCCGGTGATCGGCGTCGCCGCATTGCTGGTCGAGGCGAGGCCGAGGCCGCCGTCGGCGCGCTGCACGAGCCAGGCCCAGCCGGAGCCGAACGTGCCGACCGCGGTCTTGGTGAACTCGTCCTTGAACTGATTGATGCCGCCGAACGTCTTCACGATCGCATCGGCGAGTTTGCCGGACGGGTCGCCGCCGCCCTTGGGCGAGAGCGAGTTCCAGTAGAAGGTGTGGTTCCAGATCTGCGCCGCGTTGTTGAACATGCCGCCCTGCGATTTCTTGACGAGCGTCTCGAGGTCGAGGTTCTCGTTCTCGGTGCCCTTGATCAGGTTGTTGAGGTTGGTGACGTAGGCCTGATGATGCTTGCCATAGTGGTAGTCGAGCGTTTCGGCGGAAATGTGCGGCGCGAGCGCGTCGCGTGCGTACGGAAGCGGGGGAAGTTCAATCGCCATCGTCGTCTCCTGGCTTGGGCTTGAAGGGATATCGAGTATAAGGGAATTGGGTCGGCGAACGAGGAAACCGGGCTGCGCCTGCTACAATGACGCATCGCGCCGCGGCGCCAGTAGTTGGGCGAAATACGAAAGTCATGGACATCGAAGAACGCATCCGCAAGACTGTGCACGACAACCCGATCGTGCTTTTCATGAAAGGCACGCCGCAGTTCCCGATGTGTGGATTTTCGCAGCGCGCGATACAGGCGCTGAAGTCCTGCGGAGCGCAATTCGCCTCGGTCAACGTGCTCGAGGATCCCGACGTGCGCGCCAATCTGCCGCGCTATTCGAATTGGCCGACATTCCCGCAGTTGTTCATCAACGGCGAGCTGATCGGCGGCTGCGACATCACGCTCGAGCTGCAGGAAAGCGGCGAGCTCGCGCGCATGGTCAAGGAAGCGCAGAAAGCGGCATGAGGATCGAACTGCGCGACACCGCGCGCCTGCCCGCGGACTGGGCGGCGAAATCCGGGTCCCTGCGCAATCGCGTCGTGCTGGTCGTCGGTGCCGCCGGGGCGCTCGGCAGCGCGAGCGCGAAGGCCGCGGCGCAGGCGGGGGCTACGGTGATCCTGCTCGGGCGCAAGGTGCGCCCGCTGGAGAAACTCTACGACGAGATCGAGGCGGAGCATCCGGGCGCGGCCGCGATCTATCCGCTCGACCTCGCCGGCGCCTCGCCGAAGGACTACGACGATCTCGCCGCGACGATTGAACGCGAGTTCGGTCGACTCGACGGCATCGTTTTCGCGGCCGCGCAGTTCGACGGCCTGCAGCCGGCGGTCGACGCGAAAGCGGAGGCGTGGTTGAAGACGCTGCATGTGAATCTCAGCGCACCGTTCCTGATCGTGCAGGCCTGCGATGAGCTGCTGCTGCGCGAATCGGCGGACGGCGCGAACGCCAGCGTGGTGTTCGTGCTGGATGATCCGGCGCGTGTCGGCAAGGCATTCTGGGGCGGCTACGGCACGGCCAAGCATGCGTTGATCGGCTTCGCCTCGACCCTGCACCAGGAGTGGGAAACCAGCCGCGCGCGCGTGCATGCGCTGCTGCCCGCGCCGATGCGCAGCGCGCTGCGCCGCATGGCCTACTTCGGCGAGAATACGCTGGAGCTGCCGCCGGCGGACGGCGCGGCGCAGGCCGTGGTTTATCTGCTCGGCGACGATGGCGCGCAGGCGCGCGGCAAGGTGTTGGATTTGCGTTGATGTTTTTGCTCGTCGTTTCTGCATGTTCTTGGCGGGACGGCGCAGGCATGGATGCCGAAGCGGACATTCGCGCCGCGAACGGCTTGAAAGGCGCGCGGCAGAATGAAGAGCGAAAGCCGTTGGGTGGCCAGCCCTGCGGCTGTTGAAGGCCCCGCCAGAAGCGCGCGGAAATGACGAGCAAGGGGAACCCATGGGCACCAGCATCACCACGTTATCGGCAGGGATCATGTTGTTCCTGATCCTCGATCCGCTCGGCAACATTCCGATTTTCCTGAGCCTGCTCAAGAACGTTGCGCCGCAGCGACGTCGCTACGTGCTCGTGCGCGAACTCGTGATCGCGCTGATCACCCTGTTCGGCATCCTGTTCTGCGGCAGTACCGTGCTCAGGCTGATGCAACTGCGCATCGAGTCGGTCAGCATCGCCGGCGGCATCGTGTTGTTCCTGATCGGCGTGAGGATGGTTTTCCCGCGCGAGGGCGGCGTGTTCGGCGATGCGGAAGGCGGCGAGCCGTTCATCGTGCCGATGGCGATACCGGGTGTCGCAGGCCCATCGGCGATGGCCGCGCTGATGCTGATGGCCAATTCGCAACCCGGCCGCACCGCGGATTGGAGCATCGCCCTGTTCTGCGCCTGGCTCGCCACCGCGCTGATCCTGCTCGCCTCGACCTGGCTGTTTCGCCTGCTCGGCCAAAGCGTGCTGTCGGCGATCGAACGGCTGGTCGGCATGTTGCTCGTGGCGCTGTCGGTGCAGATGTTTCTCGACGGTGTTGCGACCTACATGAAATGGAGCTGACGGCCTTGCTTCACTCCTCCCGCCGGGATGAGGGAAACACAGGATTCTCCGGTCTGTAACAAACCGCCGCTAGCGTGTCGCCAAGGGAGAGGGCGACACCATGATCAGCGTCGAACGCAGTTTTTTCGAGAAGTTTCCACGCCTGGCCGTGGGTCGTGCGCGCAGCTTCTCGCAACCGGTCGTCGAGCTGTTGCGCAAAGTTGCCTGCGAGGATCGGATCAACCGCACGCTGGCCGAGTTTGCGCCACTGGCCGGTTTCGATTTCGTCGAGCAGGCGCTGGCGAAATTCGGGGTCAGCTATCGCATCGCGCACACCGACCGCGAGAATATTCCGGCGGAAGGCCGCCTCGTCGTCGTCGCCAATCATCCGCTCGGCGCGTTCGATGCGCTGGTCCTGCTGCACCTCGTCGGCAGCGTGCGCCGCGACGTGCGCATCCTTGCCAACGACGTGCTCGCGCAGTTCTCGCAACTGGACTCGCTGCTGCTGCCGATCAATGTGTTCGGTGGCAACGGCGCGTCGGCCGGACGCCTGCGCGACGCTTACCGCACGCTTGACCACGAACAGGCGCTGATCGTGTTTCCGTCGGGCGAAGTCTCGCGCATGGGGCCTGGCGGCGTGCGCGATGGGCGCTGGTCCTGCGGGTTCGTGCGAATGGCGCGGCGCATGCGGGCGCCCGTGCTGCCGGTGCATATCGCCGCGCACAACTCGCCGACGTTCTATGGCGTGTCGATGCTGGCGAGGCCGTTGTCCTCGCTGCTGCTCGCGCGCGAGATGTTCGTGCCACAGGCGCAGCTCGGCATCAGCGTCGGCGAGCAAGTTGCAGCAACCGAACTCGGAGCGGATCAGGCCGAGTCGGTCGCGCGGGCGATGCGCCGCCACGTCTATCAGCTCGCCAGGCACAGGCCGACCGTGTTCGCTACGTCGCGCACGATTGCGCATCCGGAATCGCCGCTGGCGATCCGCCGGGCGCTCAGGCGCGCGCAGGAACTCGGCGCGACCCAGGACGGCAAGCGCATCCTGTTGATCGACGCGCAGCCCGACTGCCCGATACTGCGCGAAATCGGCCGCCTGCGCGAGCTGTCGTTCCGCCGCGTCGGCGAGGGCTCGGGCTTGCGTCGCGACCTCGACCGCTTCGACGCGCACTACCGTCATCTCGTGCTCTGGGACGAGCCGGCACTGGCGATCGTCGGCGCGTATCGGCTCGGCGAAGGCGCGCGCATTCTCGCCGCGCGGGGCGTGTCCGGCCTGTATTCCTCAACCCTGTTCGACTATGCGCCTTCGGCGCGCGAATTCATCGCGCAAGGCGTCGAGCTTGGCCGCAGCTTCGTCCAGCCGGCGTACTGGAACTCGCGCAGTCTGGATTACCTGTGGCAGGGTATCGGCGCCTACCTGCGCCATCGTCCCGACCTGCGCTACCTGTTCGGTCCCGTGTCGATCAGTGCGTCGCTGCCACCGGCGGCGCGCGAATGGATCGTGCATTGCCATCGCCACTATTTCGGCGACGGTGAGGGTCTGGCCGTGCCGCGCAATCCGCTGAAAATCTCGCCGCACGTCGAGGCCGCCGCTGCGCAGGCATGGGCCGACAAGGGCGCCAAGGCCGGCCTGATGCTTCTCAAGCGTCAACTTGCGCAGTCGGATTGCACGATGCCGACCCTGTACAAGCACTACGTCGATCTGTGCGAGCCGGAAGGCGTGCGCTTCCTCGCCTTCGGCACCGACCCGGCCTTCAGTCACTGCGTTGACGGCCTGATCCGGCTCGATCTCGGTTTTTTGCGTGCGGCCAAGCGTTCTCGATATCTCGAAGCGGCTTGAGCCTTGGCCCAGTTCATGTTTGTAAAAGTTGCGGCAGAACTGGCAAACGTTAGAGAACTGTCATAAAGTGTAGTTAAGCTCGTGTTAACACGTCATGCGCGCGTCGCAGACAGTGTGCGATAGACATCGAACCGGCCGAGCGTCGGTTTGCAAACCACTTCGGGGTAATGGCGAAATTCAGGCAGCGTGCGTGTGCGCTGTGGGTAGCTTTTCGGTTGAGAGAACAGAGCTGTAACAGTTCGGGAGAAAATCAAGATGATGAAGAATCCGTTGAGAGTGAAGCTGTTGGCGGGCGTGATTGCGTCCGCGCTGGTCGTTGCGCTGCCCGTGTACGCACAGGACACCACTTCGGGCCTGACCGGCCGCGTGGTCGATGCCAAGGGTGCACCTGTCGCCGGCGCGAAGGTGAAGATCGTGCACGTGCCGTCGGGCACCACCTCGAGCGCCACGACGGACGCGAATGGCCGTTACGTCGCGCAGGGCCTGCGCGTCGGCGGCCCGTACCACATCGAAGCGACCGGCGGCGACATCGCCAAGGAAGCCGATGCCGACAACGTATTCCTCAACCTGGGTCAGGTCTCCACGGTCAATCTGGCCGAGCCCGCCGCGGCTGCCGCACAGCTCGAAGGAGTCACCGTCACGGCCAACGCCGCGCAGATCGCCGTGTTCAACTCGGACAACAAGGGTCTCTCGACCAACATTTCGCACGCGCAGCTCGAAGCCGCGGTCAACGCGGACCGTTCGTTCCAGAACATCGCGCGCATGGATCCGCGCGTTTCGGTCACCGACCGCGACTCGGGCAACGTCTCCGCGAACGGCAAGAACTACCGCTACAACTGCATCACGGTCGACAACGTCAACGCCGGCGATCCGTTCGGCCTGAACGGCAACGGCCTGGCGACGATCACGGGCTCGCCGATTTCGATGAACGCGATCGACTCGGTGCAGGTTTCGACCTCGAACTTCGACGTGTCGCAGCGCGGTTGCGTCGGCGCCAACGTCAACATGGTGTCCAAGAGCGGCACCAACGAGTATCACGGCGAGGTCTATTACGGCTATCGCACGGCCAAAGACGGGTTCATGGGCGAGATCGCCCCGGTCGGCAGCGACGTGGACAGCCCGTACCTGGGTTGGAAGCGCGAGTGGACGTCGGGTTTCAACGTCGGCGGTCCGATCGTCAAGGACAGGCTGTTCTTCTTCCTGAGCTACGAGCAAAGCAAGCGCATCGGCTACGGCCCATCGTCCGGGCCGAGCGATGCGACCAGTGCCGGCACCTCGCCCGTGCAGGGCATCAACAGCGCGTTCTACAACAGCGTGCTCAGCAAGGCGCAGAGCCTGGGCCTCAACCCGGGTGATCGCTCGCTCGCCAACCTGACCAACAAGCGCTACCTCGCCAAAGTGGACTGGAACATCAACGACCAGCACCGTGCAGTGTTCCGCTACAGCGAAACCAAGGAATTCCAGCCGGTGACGACCGGCAGCGCGACCAGCGTCACCGCGAACAGCAACTGGTACTACAACAACCGCAACATCAAGAGCTACCTCGGCCAGTTGTTCAGCGACTGGAGCGACGTGTTCTCGACCGAGGCCAATTTGCAGTTCACCAAGATCGTGACCTCGCGCGGGCCGCTGGTCGGCGGTTACCAGCCCTCGGTTGCGGTATCCAACTCGACGACTTCCTCCACGCCGAACGTCACTCTCGGCACCGAATTTTCCAGCCAGGTCAATGCGCTCGACATCAAGCAGGTTTCCGGATACTTCGCCGGTACCTGGCATCTGGGTGAGCATACGGTCAAGGCCGGCATCAACGGCGCGCAGGACAAGGTCTACAACGCCTTCATGCAGGGCTACTACGGCAGCTACACGTATTGGGCGCCAAGCAACGGTTCGATCGACAATTTCGCCAACGGCGCGTGGGAAGCCTATTCGATCAAGCAGCCGGCGCCGGGCTTCGATCTCCCTGGTTCGCAGGCGAACTTCAAGAAGCAGCAGTACGGCGCGTTCCTGCAGGACACCTGGCAGGCGACCGATCGCCTCTCGCTGACCTACGGCCTGCGTCTGGACGCTCCGCGTTTCCCGGCGAGCCCGCTCTACAACCCGTGTTTCGCCTCCGCACCGGGTACGGCGTTCACCGCGAAGAACTCGAACGGCTCGACGCTGTGTACCGCGGCCCGGGGCGGCTTCGGCTACGCCAACAACACGCTGCCGACCACCGCACCGATGTTCCAGCCGCGCGTGTCGTTCAACTACGATTTCGACAGCGAATACAAGACGCAGTTGCGCGGCGGCGTCGGCGTGTTCGTCTCCGATGTGCCGACGGTGTGGTACTCGAACTCGTTCGGCAACTCCGGCCTCACCGCGGTCACCTACAGCATCACCGATCTGAGCAGCAATCCGGTCGGTACGCTGCTGTGCAGTGCGAACGGCACCTCGTTCACCAAGGCGGCAGGAGCGACCTGCCCGACTGGCCAGATTCCCTACGTCAAGCAGGCGCCATCCTACAGCGCGGCCAATCCGTTGATTCCGGGCGGCACGACTCCCGCGGCTCCGGGCGCCAGCGGCGCGCAGATGGCGGTCGATACGATCGATCCGAACTTCAAGATGCCGCGCACCACACAGATCGCGCTCGCTTTCGATCGCGAACTGCCGTGGATGAGCATCATCAGTTCGGTGGAATTGAACTACACCAAGACCAACGACGAAATCCTGTACAAGATGCTCAACTACGGTGCGCCGACCGGTGTCGGCCCGGACGGTCGCAATCTGTACTACAAGACGATCTCCGGCACGTTCGCGACGTCCAGGGCCAATGCGAACTCGGCATTCGGCACGGTGACCCAACTGACCAATTCGCACGCCGGCCAGTCCACCTCGCTGACCTGGTCGTTCACCAAGCCGATGGCCGACGACTGGAGCGCGATGATGGCGTTCCGTGTGGGTCATTCGACCGACGCGAACGCGGGTGCGTCGAGCGTGGCCAACTCGAACATCCAGGCCAACATGTGGGTCAACCCGAACCAGGACAGCATCGCGACGTCGAACTACGACGTGCCCAAGCGCTTCATCGCCGGCGGGACCTGGCAGCACAAGTTCTTCGGCGACTACAAGACCCAGATCAGCATGTTCGCCGATCTGCATTCGGGCGCGCCGTACAGCTGGATTGCCGGCAACGACATGAACGGCGACGGCTATTCGCGCGATCTGATCTACATTCCGAAGTCGGCGACCGACGTGGCCTGGAAGGCGGGCACGACGGCCACGCAGATCCAGCAGTTCATGAGCTACGTGCAGGGCAATCCGTATCTGAGCGAGCACATGGGCCAGATCGCCGGCCGCAACGCCGTGCGTTCGCCCTGGGTCAACCAGATCGACCTGTCGTTCAAGCAGGAAATCCCCGGCATCTTCGAGGGCAACAAGGGTGAACTACGCTTCGACTTCTTCAACTTCGGCAACCTGCTCAACAGCAAGTGGGGCGTGGAGAAGCGCGCGCAATTCCCGCTGTTCCGCCAACTCGCGAACGTTTCCGGCATCGATCCGGCGACCGGCAAATACATCTACGACATCACCGGCGCGCAGTACAAGGACGCCAACGGCAACTACAAGCCGCAGTCGCTGCTCGTCAACGAAACCGGTGGCGGCGGCACGTCGATCCCGAGCCAGCGCTGGTCGGTGATGATGACGGCGAAGTACACGTTCTGACCGTCCGCGTACGCAGAACACGTTGAGAAGGCAGGCCGGCGTCCGCAAGGGCGCCGGCCTTTTTCATTGGCGAAACTTGCGCGTCGCCGCGCACGCCCAGATACTACGAAGTCGCTCCGCCGTTTCGCGACGGTTCGATCGCCTCGCCGGTCGCGCGGGCGTAAAGTTCAGTTCTAGGAAAAAACACGATGGCACAGCTCACGGTAAACGCGCGCATTTCCCCGGTCGCGGGCATGGACGTACTTTCGCGCGACGAGGTCACGCGCCTGCGCGACGCCAGCCAGGGGGGGCTGCATACCCTGCTGCAGCGTTGCGCGCTGGCGGTGCTCGTGTCGGGGGAGCAGATCGGCGACGACCCGCGCAGCATCTTCGAGCGCTATCCCGACTTCGACATCCAGGTGCTGCAACAGGATCGCGGCGTCAAGCTCGAACTCAAGAACGCGCCGGCGCGCGCCTTCGTCGAAGGCAGGATCATCCGTGGCATCAACGAGCTGCTGTTCGCGGTCGTGCGCGACATCGCCTACGTCGCGACGCAGATGGATGCGGGGCGCTTCCGTCTCGGCGACTCGTATGGCATCACCCACGCCGTGTTCGAGATCCTGCGCAACGCGCGCGTGCTGCGCTCGAACACCGATCCGAATCTCGTCGTCTGCTGGGGCGGCCATTCGATCAACCGCACCGAGTACAAGTACACGAAGATGGTCGGCTACGACCTCGGCCTGCGCGGACTCGACATCTGCACCGGCTGCGGCCCGGGCGCGATGAAGGGGCCGATGAAGGGTGCGACGATCGCGCACGACAAGCAGCGTCTGCGCCGCAAGCGCTACATCGGCATCACCGAGCCGGGCATCATCGCCTCGGAATCGCCGAACCCGATCGTCAATGAACTGGTGATCATGCCGGACATCGAGAAGCGCCTCGAGGCGTTCGTGCGCCTCGGCCACGGCATCATCGTGTTTCCGGGCGGCGTCGGCACGGCCGAGGAAATCCTCTATCTGCTCGGCATTCTCCTGCATCCGCAGAACGCGAACCTGCCGTTCCCGCTCGTGTTCGCCGGGCCCAGGGAGTCGGCCGCGTATTTCGAGCAGATCGATGCGTTCCTGCGTCTCGCGCTCGGCGACGACGTCGCGCAACGGTACCGCATCGTCATCGACAATCCGCTGGAAACCGCCAAGCAGATCGCGCGCGGCATCGACAAGGTGCGCGAATACCGCATCGAGAGCCAGGATGCATTCTTCTTCAACTGGGGTCTGCACATCGAGCTGCCGTTCCAGCAGCCGTTCCGGCCGACCCATGCGGACATGGCCGCGCTCAACCTGCATCGCGAGCAGCCCAAGCACCTGCTTGCGGCCGATCTGCGTCGCGCGTTCTCCGGTATCGTCGCCGGCAACGTCAAGGAGGAGGGCACGCGCGCGATCGCCGAGCACGGCCCGTTCGTGATCGACGGCGATCCCGAGATCATGCGCGCGCTCGACAAGATGCTCACGAGTTTCGTCGAGCAGCAGCGCATGAAGCTGCCGGGCACGGCCTACGTGCCGTGCTATCGCGTGAAGACTTGAAATAGTGTTCAACGCAGATCAGAGCGGATCCAGATGGATATAAGCGGATGAAGATGTTTCTCGTCGTGATCCATCCGCTCTGATCCGTCTTGATCGGCTGTTATCTGCGTTAAAATTTCTGCATAGAAGTGCGAGACACCGGATGAAAGCGACACAACAACTCCACGATCTCGGCCAGAGCCTCTGGCTCGACAACATCACGCGCGAGATCCTCGACAACGGCACCTTGCAGCGCCACATCGCCGAGCTGTCGGTGACCGGTCTGACCTCGAATCCGACGATCTTCAACGAGGCGATCGGCAGCGGCTACTATGACGCCGCGATTCGTGCGAAGGCGAAGGCCGGCAAGGCCGGCGAGGCACTGTTCATCGACATCGCGCTGGAAGACCTGCGTCGCGCGGCCGACCTGTTCGCACCGATTCACGCGAAGACCGGCGGCGTCGACGGCTGGGTATCGATGGAAGTCTCGCCGCTGCTCGCTGCCGACACCGCCGGCACGATCGCGGCCGCGAAGGATATTTTCGCGGCCGCGCAGCGACGCAACCTGTTCGTCAAGATTCCGGGCACGCCCGAAGGCATTCCGGCGATCGAGGAAGCGATCCTCAAAGGTGTGCCGGTCAACGTCACCCTGCTGTTCTCGCGTGAGCAGTATCTCGCCGCGGCCGAAGCCTACCTGCGCGGCATCGAGCGGCGCCTCGCCGCAGGCCTCGATGCGGTCGTCGAATCGGTGGCCTCGGTGTTCGTCAGCCGCTGGGACCGCGCGCTCGGCGCCGAGGTGCCGGCCGAACTGCACAACCGGCTCGGCACTGCGACAAGCGCGCTTACCTACCGCGCCTATCTCGATCTGCTTGCCTCGGATCGCTGGAAGAAACTCGCGGCGCAAGGCGCGCATGCGCAGCGCCTGCTCTGGGCCAGCACGGGCACCAAGGATCCGAAACTCTCGGCGAACTTCTACGTCGAGGCACTCGCTGCGCCAGGTACGGTCGACACGATGCCGGAGAAAACCCTGCTCGCGTTCGCGAAGGACGGCAAGGTCGGCGCGGCGATGGCCGCGGATGGCGGCGACGCCGAAGCGCTGCTCGCCCAATACGCGCGCGCCGGAGTCGACGTCGATGCCCTCGCCACGAAGCTGCAGGTCGACGGCGCCAAGGCCTTCGTCGATTCCTGGAACGAACTGATGCGGCGCATCGCGACGAAGAGCGCGGCGCTCGCTGCCGCCTAACTTTTGCCGGTCATTCCGGCTTTCGCTGGAATGACGGAATTGAAGGACGAAGCCCAAATGACCGCCGTTCCAGGCCAACTTCCGCCGGCATCCCTGCTCGAAAACATTCCACGCCTCGTTACCGCGTATTTCGGGCTGATCCCGGATCCGGCCGAGCCGACCCAGCGCGTCGCCTTCGGCACCTCCGGGCATCGTGGCTCCTCGCTGCGCGCGAGCTTCAACGAGACGCATATCCTCGCCGTCACCCAAGCCGTATGCACGTATCGCAAAGCCAGGGGCATCGATGGCCCGCTGTTCCTCGGCATCGACACGCATGCGCTGTCCGAACCGGCGTTTGCGAGCGCGCTCGAGGTGCTCGCCGCGAACGGCGTCGAGACGATGATCTCGGCGGGCGGCGAATACACGCCGACGCCGGCCGTGTCGCACGCGATCCTCGTCCACAATCGCGGCCGCACGCGCGGCCTTGCCGACGGCATCGTCGTCACGCCCTCGCACAATCCGCCCGAGGACGGGGGATTCAAGTACAACCCGCCGAACGGCGGCCCGGCGGACACCGAGGTGACCGGCTGGATCGAACAGGAGGCGAACCGCCTCATCGAGGGCGGTCTTGCCGAAGGGAAACGCATGCCGTACGCGCGCGCGCGCGCCGCGGCGAGCACGCACGCGCACGATTTCCTAGGCGCCTACGTCGCCGACCTCGGCAACGCGATCGACTTCGACGCGATTCGCGGCGCCGGCTTGAAGCTCGGCGTCGATCCGCTCGGCGGCGCCGGCGTGCACTACTGGCGGCGCATCGCGGACACGTACCGCTTCGATCTCGACATCGTCAACGAAACGGTCGATCCGACCTTCCGCTTCATGACCCTGGACTGGGACGGCCGCATCCGCATGGATCCGTCGTCGAAGTTCGCGATGCAGCACCTGATCCGCCTCAGGGACAAGTACGACGTCGCCTTCGCCTGCGACACCGACCACGACCGCCACGGCATCGTCGCGCGCAGCTCGGGGTTGATGCCATCCAACCATTACCTCAGCGTGATGATCGACTACCTGTTTCGTCATCGCCCGCGCTGGCGCGCCGACGCGGGTGTCGGCAAGACGGTCGTGTCGAGCGCAATGATCGACCGCGTCGCCAACGGCCTCGGACGCCGCCTCTACGAAACCCCGGTCGGCCTGAAGTGGTTCGTCGCCGGGCTGCTCGACGGCTCGCTCGGCTTCGGCGGCGAGGAAAGCGCCGGCGCCACCTTCAGCCGCATCGACGGCAGCGTGTGGACCACCGACAAGGACGGCATCGCCGCGGCGCTGCTTTCCGCCGAGATCACCGCGCGCAGCGGGCGCGACCCCGGCGAGTGTTACCGCGATCTGACGCAGAAATACGGTGAGCCGCTGTCGAACCGCGTCGACGCGCGCGCCAACGCGGCGCAGAAGAAGAAGCTCGCCCAGCTCACGCCCGACAAAATCGAGATCAGCGAACTGGCCGGCGAGAAGGTCGAACACGTGCTCGACCGTGCCCCCGGCAATGGCGGCCGCATCGGCGGCATCAAGGTGATCGCAGCGAACGGCTGGTTCGCCGCACGCCCCTCGGGCACCGAAGACATCTACAAGATCTACGCCGAAAGCTTCATCGACGAGGCGCATCTGAAACGCCTGCTCGCCGAGGCGCAGGCGGTGGTTGACAAGACCATTGGGGCCTGAGGCTCACGCAACCTCGCTTTTGATCCGGCTTTCGATCTTCGGGGCCCCGTTTGCCGCGGCGAGGGCATGCCGTGAAATGTCCGCAGGATCGCGCGCACGCTGCGCGCGAGTTCGTTGCCTGGACAGGGAAGTTCAGTCAACGAACCCCGGCATGACCTTGCGCACCCGGAGCGCGAAGCGCGGAGGGCGCGGCATCCGGGGCGGCGTTTCTTGACTCCGGGCATCCTGCCCTTCGCCGCTTCGCGGCCGGCTCCGCCGTTCGCGCCGCTCCTGCGGCGCAGTGGTTACTTTCTCGTCGCTGCTGACGAGAAAGTGACCCGCGCGCGGGATACGAGCGGAAAGGCGAATGGATGCGGTCAGAGAGATAAAAAAAGATAAATGGAATGCCGGCTTTGCCGGCATGTGCGAATATGTCGGATTCCGGCAGTCCCTGCCGGAATGACGAGCAAAACGACGTCAGCGTACCGCCGGTATCGTCAACTTCCCCGCACGACAGGAATTGCGCACGCGCCCGCCGCAGGACTTCACCGAAAGATTGTCCTTGTCCACGCAGATGCGCACTTCCTCGAGCGTGCCGCCGTCCTTGCACTGGACGCTGATCATGTTGTCTTCCAGGCCGGGATTGACGTCGATGAAGGCCTTGGCCACATCGTCGGCGCTCAGCGATGGTGACGTGGCCGGCGTCTTCAGCGCCTGCGGGATCGTCACGCGCGAGAACGCGTCTTCGGCCAAGGCGAAATAACCCTTCGGGTCCAGGCCGGAACAAGCGCCGTGGGTCTGCCATTCGTGCTCGACCAGGTGCCGGCTCGGCATGATCGGCAGCATCTGCGTGACCGTGGCTTCATCGGGTTCGCGGCTGGTCGAGCAGTTCTGCGGCCAGCCGCCGCTGCGGTACTGCGGCCACAGGCCGTGCAGGACGAAGCCGTAGCCCTTGCCGCATTGCTGTGTCTCGCCGGGATGTACCGCGCAATAGCTCGGTGACCACGACAGCGAGACGACGTAGTAGTCGAAACGACCGGGCCGACCCTCGCCGGAGTTGGCGTGCTTGCCCTTGCCGCGAGCGTCCGCTCCGGTCGCGGCGGCGAATGCGAGCAGCAGTCCGATCGCGACGATGCAGAACGAGGTGAGCCGGGACTTGGGCAGCATGGTGTTCCTTGCGCGGACGCGCCTGTTGGAGTGACGCAGCAGATGATAAGCGCAGGGCCGCGCAGCGGCAATTCGCCGGCGCGAACCGGCGCGCGAATGCAGCGATCGCGCTATCATTCGCGCTTCCCTTTTTCGCGAACATCGAGTCGTCGCATGGCCAAACGTTTTGTCCGCCGTTCTTCCCCGATCCACGGCAACGGCGTGTTCGCCGCGCAGGACCTCGCCAAGGGCGTGCGCGTCATCGAGTACAAGGGACGCCTGCTGACCCACGCGCAGGCGAACAAGACGTACGCGAACGACAGCGATTCGGGCCACACCTTCCTGTTCACGCTCAACGAGAAGTACCTGATCGACGGCGGCGATGGCGGCAACGACGCGCGCTGGCTCAACCACAGCTGTGCGCCGAACTGCGAGGCGTGGATGGTAGAGGACGATGGCGGCGACAAGCGTCGCGACAAGGTCGTCATCGAGACCCGGCGCGCGATCAAGGCCGGCGAGGAGCTGACCTATGATTACGGCATCAAGCTCGAGGAGCGCCATACCGCGCGCCTCAAGGCGATCTGGGCCTGCCGTTGCGGGGCGAAGAACTGCACCGGCACCTTGCTCAAGCCCAAACGCTGAACCCGCCGCCAGCGCGGGATTGCCGCCGACGGGAGGTAAACGTTTGCAGCGGCGCCGACGGATGTTAGAGTCCGCAAGTTCCACGAGGGAGGGATTCGTGGGCGGCAAGATGGTTGTATTCGCGCAACGGCGCACCCCGGCAGGCGATCGCCACACAAGAATCGCCGCCCGCCCCGAAGCACGATAGCCCAGCGGCGTCATCCGCCGGGCACGCCGGAGACGTCTTGTGGCCCGCAATCCGCGCACGCCCCGGCATGCCGGGCAATTCTCATTACGGCGGATATTTTCATGACGACACAACAAACCCGGTGGTCGCAGTTTGGCGCCCTGATCACCGTATTCTTCTTCTGGGGATTCGTCGCGGCGAGCAACGACATCCTCATCCCGGTGTTCAAGAAGGCGTTCAGCCTGAGCCAGGCGCAAAGCCAGCTCGTTTCGGTGGCGTTCTACGTCGCCTACACGGTAGGCTCGATCATCTATTTCCTCGTTTCCAAGGCCACCGGTGCCGATGTACTCAACCGCATCGGCTACAAGAACGGCATCTGCGTGGGCCTGGTGATCTCGGCGCTCGGCACGCTGCTGTTCTATCCAGCGGCGAATCTCGGCTCGTTCACGCTGATGATCTCGGGCCTGTTCGTGGTCGGCCTCGGCTTCTCGCTGCAGCAGATCGCGGCCAATCCGCTCGCGATCGTCATGGGCGATCCGAGCACCGGCGCGCAGCGCCTGACCATGGCCGGCGGCGTCAACAACCTCGGCACGACGATCGGCCCGCTGATCGTCAGCATCGCGATCTTCGGCGCGGTCGCCGCAGGCGGCACCGAGGCCAGCATCGAGAACGTGAAGACGCCGTATCTCGTGCTCGGCATCGTGTTCATCCTCGTCGCATTGTTTCTGTATTTCTCGCCGGTGCCGAACAAGATCGACCTCGAACACGTCGCCGCCGACGAAGCCGGGGACAGCACCAAGCTGATCCACAGCAACTCCATGTTCGCTGCGTTCAAGTATCCACAGCTCGTGCTCGGCATGATTGCGATCTTCGTCTACGTCGGCGTCGAGGTTTCCACGGTAGCGAACCTGCCGGCCTATCTCGAGCAGGGCTTGGGCATGCAAACCGCGCACATTGCGCCGTTCGTGTCGCTGTACTGGGCGAGTCTGATGATCGGCCGCTGGTCGGGTGCCGCCGGTGCGTTCGATGTGAGTGCGTCGGCGAAGAAAATTCTGACTTTCGTGCTGCCGTATCTCGCGTTCGGCGTATTCCTGATCGTCAACACGATCGCGCAACACGACGTGCGCCTGTTCCTCGTCTACGCCGGCGTCATTGTCGCGATGATCGTCGCCGGCCTGCTGGCCCGCGGCAATCCGGCGCGCATGCTGTTCAACTTCGCTGCGGGCGGAATTCTTTCGCTGGTCATCGGCATGGCAAGCAGCGGCATGGTGTCGGTGTTCGCGTTCACTGCCGCGGGTTTGTTCTGCAGCGTCATGTGGCCGTGCATTTTCGCACTCGCGATCGCCGGCCTCGGCAAGAACACGAACGAAGGTTCGAGCTTCCTGATCATGATGATTTGCGGCGGCGGCTTCGTCAGCTGGTTCCAGGGCTTCGTGTCCGAGGCGATCGGTATCCACGCAAGCTACATCGTCGGCGTCGCCTGCTTTGCCTACCTTGCGTTCTACGCCTGGCGCAGCACGGCGATCCTGAAAAAGCAGGGCATTGATCTCGACCAGCTAGCCGCGGGCGCGGGCCACTGACGTCTGCATCTGCGCCGCCGCGAATCGTCGCGGCGGCGAAATCCAAAGCGATCTAAACGCGGATAAAAGCCGATTGAGAGCTGATAAAAGCGGATTCATGAAAATTTCTTGATCCGCTCTTATCCGTTGTTATCCGCTTTTATCTGCGTCAAGACACTATCTCTATATCAGCACGCGGCCGATACCGCGCTCGTTTATCGCCACGATCGCGGCCTGCACTTTCCCCGCATCGCTGGCCGGATCGTAGCCGATGCGGAAATGCAGCTCGCCCTCGGGCGTGCGCGAGGAGTGGATCGAGTCGAGGTTGATCGCGTGCGTCTCGAACACCTGCAATAGCGCGCGCAGCGAGCCAGGTTGGTCCAGCGGCAGGAACACGCTGATGTGCGCAGGCGAGACGAGGTCCGACAGCAGGTAGCCGAGCCGCTCGAAACCGTAGCTGCCCTCGGCGAGCAGCTTGCCGCCGTGGAACTCGCGCGGCTGCACGAGCAGCCTTTCGCGCATGGCCGCGCGCGCCGCATCGCCGCCCTCGCGCACGCGGTCGCGCAGGAAATCGATATGCGCCGCGAGGCGTTCGAGCATCGCGCCGATGTGCGCGTTCTCGAACTGGATGTCCTCGTAGATCGCCGGATTGCTCGCGAGCATGCGCCGCGTGACCACGCCGTCGAGTTCGTAGCCTATCGTGCGGAACGGATGGATCGCATCGAGGCCACCGAGGGCCGGTGCAAGTTCGCGTAGCGTCGCCGCTTGCGCCATGTGCGTGGCGTGGGTCATGCCTTGCACGACGGCCATGATGCGGTCGTGCAGCTCGGGCTGCGCGCTCACGCAGTCGGCTTCGGTGGCGGCGAGGAATTGCTCCAGCCACGCGCGCCACGCGTCGATGCGCGCCGCGCAGACGACGAGCACGCGGCCCTTGAGTGTCGGCGTCTTCGGCGGCGCGGTCATCGGATGCAGGCCGGCGACTTCCGCCTGCGAGCGCAGCATCGCGGCGACCGGCGCGGCCTTGATCGAGGTCAAGTCGAGCCAGAGCTTGCCGCGCTCGCGGCCTGCGGCGAGCGCGGTGTATTCCGCGATCAGTGCTGCCGTCGCGCGGATCGGGGCGGAGAAGATCAGCACGTCGGCGCGTTCGATCAGGTCGAGTGGCGACAAGGCCTCGTCGCCGTTCGGATCGCGGCCGATCACCGCAAGGCCCATGCGTTGTTCGAAGAACTGCCGCAGCCAGCGCCCGAACGCGCCGGCGCTGCCGACGATGCCGATGACGGGCCGTTCGGGAATCGGGGTCGAGGCCATGCGCTTCGCGATCAACCGGTCAGCAGCGCGAGCTGCTCCTTGAGCGTGGCGACTTCGGCTTCGAGCCGGGCCACGCGCTCGACCAGATCGCCGTCGATCGTGGTTGCGGCTTGCGCGGCGACCGCTGCCGTGGCATAGGCTTCGATGTCGACCGGGCCGCCGAGCAGGTGCATGTAGCGATCCTCACGCTGGCCGCTGCTGCGCGCAATGCGCACGACCAGGGCGGGCGCGCGTGCGAGCAGGCGATCCAGCGAATCGCGCACGTCGGCGAGGTCGGGAAAATCGGCGAGCCGCTCGCAGCGGGTCAGCAGTTCGCCGAGCGTCTGCGGGCCGCGCAGCAGCATCACACAGAGCAACGCACGTTGGCGCGGCATCACGGCGTAGACCGCGTCGAAGCAATGCGCATAGCGCGCCACGCGCTGCGCGAACGGATCTGCTTTGACCAGGCCCTTCGCCTCCATCTCGCGCAAGGCATGGCCGACTTCACCCGTTTGCAGATGCATCACCGGCTCGCGGCTGGTCTTCTGGTTGCATGCCTGCGCGATCGCGTTGACCGTGAGCGGATACACGTCGGGCGTGATCGCGGCCTTTTCGATCAGGCTGCCGAGAATGCGCGCCTCGATCTCGTTCAAGGCGGGGAAGGGGGCAATTTCGGCGGCATTCTGGGCGGTCGGATCGATCATGTCTGGACTCTCGGCAGGCTGCAAGCTTGCCGCAAGGGCGTAGACTGACACAATAGATGTGGCGGGCGGGAGCAAACGCATGCGCATCCTGATCACCGGCGGCAGTGGCTTCATCGGCAGCGCGCTGTGCCGCTCGCTGGTCGCCGACGATGCAGACGTGGTCGTGCTGACGCGCAACGCGCAGCGCGCCCGGTCGCGCCTGCCGGAGCAGGTCGCGCTGATCGAACGGCTGGGCGAGGCGGGCGAAGTCGATGCCGTGGTCAATCTCGCCGGCGAAAACCTGGCCGAGCGGCGTTGGACCGAGACGCGCAAGCAGGCTATCCGCGCTTCGCGCATCGGTACCACGCGCGCGCTCATCGAATGGATGGCAGCGCAATCGAACAAGCCGCGCGCACTCGTCTCCGGCTCGGCCATCGGCTGGTACGGTGCGTGCGGCGATGAGGAACTCGACGAGGAGGCGAGGCCCGGCGAGGATTTCGCGGCGCGGCTCTGCCGCGACTGGGAAGCCGAGGCGGAAAAGGCGGGTGCGCTCGGCGTGCGCGTCTGCCGCATCCGTACCGGCGTCGTGCTCGACACCGGTGGCGGCGCGCTGGCGAAGATGCTGCTGCCATTCCGCCTCGGTGTCGGCGGCCGCCTCGGCGATGGCCGGCAGTGGATGAGCTGGATCGCGCGCAGCGACCTTGTCGATTTGATCCGCTGGTTGATCGATACCGCCGCCGCGCAGGGCGCCTACAACGCGACCGCGCCCCAACCGGCGATCAATGCCGACTTCACGCGCATGCTCGGCGCCGCCCTGCATCGCCCGGCGTTGCTGCCGATGCCCGCGTTTGCGCTGCGTGCGATGCTTGGCGAGATGGCCGACCTGTTGCTGACCGGCCAGCGCGTATTGCCGGTGCGCGCGCAGGCGCAAGGTTTTGCGTTTCGCCACCGCGATCTGGCGGCGACGTTGAACGCGATTCTGGGGTAGCGCCGCAGAAGGATGCGGTCGCAGTGAGCCGCGTCGTTCGCAATGGATACGGGTCGCGTTACCCACCGTATCCTACGACTTTCGTGCTCGACGGGTGCTCAATCTTCCTCCACCTTCGGCTTGTACGCCTCGATCAGCTTCTTCTGCACCTGTGCCGGCACCGGGTCGTAGTGACTGAATTCGATCGCGTAGCGACCCTTGCCGCCGGTCATCGATTTCAGTTCGGTCTGGTAGTCGGCGACTTCGGCGAGCGGCGCCAGCGCGCGGATGACGAGTTCGCCGCTGCCCAGCGTATCGGTGCCGCTGATCTGCGCGCGCTTGCCGGCGAGGCCGCCGGTGACGTCGCCGACGTGCGCATCGGGCACGAACACCTCGAGGTTGACGATCGGTTCGAGCACCTGCGGCTGCGCCTTGGCGACCGCGTCGAGGAACGCCTTCTTGCCCGCGGCGACGAAGGCGACTTCCTTCGAATCGACGGTGTGGTACTTGCCGTCGTAGACGATGACGCGCAGGTCCTGCATCTGGTAGCCGGCGACGGCGCCGTGCTCGAGCACCTGGCGCACGCCTTTTTCCACGGCGGGCAGGAACTGGCCGGGGATCGTGCCGCCTTTCACTTCGTCGACGAACTCGAAGCCCGTGCCGCGCGGCAGCGGTTCGATGCGCAGGTAGACTTCGCCGAACTGCCCCGCGCCGCCGGTCTGTTTCTTGTGCCGGTGGTGGCCTTCGGCCTTGACGCCGACGGTCTCGCGGTAGGCGATGCGTGGCGGTCGCGTCTTCACCTCGACGCCGTAGCGCTCCTTCAGGCGTTCGATCATCAAACGCAGGTGCAGGTCGGAAAGACCGCGGATCACCGACTCGTTCAATTCCTTGTTGTGCTCGTAGCGGAAACAAGGATCTTCCTCGGCGAGCTTGTGCAGTGACGCGGCGAGCTTCTGTTCGTGGCCCTTGTGCGCGGGCTCGACCGCGAGGCCGAACATCGGCTGCGGGAACGCGAGCGGGGTGAGATGGATCTGGTCCTCGTCGTGCGAGTCGTGCAACACCGCGTCGAAATGGATCTCCTCGACCTTGGCAACCGCGGCGATGTCGCCCGGAATCGCCTGCTCGATCTCGACGTAGTCCTTGCCGCGAAGCTTGAACAGATGGCCGACCTTGAACGGTTTTTTGCCGTCGTCGATGAACAGCTGCGAATCCTTCTTGATCGTGCCCTGATAGACGCGGAACACGCTGAGCTTGCCGACGAACGGATCGTTGATGATCTTGAACACGTCGGCGATCACATGCGCTGCAGGATCGGGTTTCGCTTCGATCGGCGTCGCGGTCGCGCCGGTACCCTTGACGAATGGTGGCGGGTTGCCTTCGAGCGGATTGGGCAGCAGTCGTTCGATGATACGCAGCAGCTCGCGCACGCCCGCGCCCGTGCGTGCGGAGACGAAGCAGATCGGAACCAGATGGCCCTCGCGCAGGCACTGCTCGAACGCGTCGTGCAGTTCGGCGCCGCTGAGCGATTCCTCGCCGGCGTCGAGATAGTGGCCCATCACCGTCTCGTTGATCTCGACGACCTGGTCGATGATGCGTTGGTGCGCGGCGGCGACACTGTCGAAGTCGGCGACGCCGTCGGGTTTGAAGAAGCAGTCGACCACCGCTTTTCCGCCCTGCGCCGGCAGGTTGATCGGCAGGCATTCCGGGCCGAAGGTCTCGCGCAACTGTTCCACCAGCGCACGCGGGTTGCCGCCGTCGATCTTGTTGACCACGATCATGCGCGCGAGGCCGCGCTGTCTGGCGTGGTGCATCATGCGCTGCGTGCCGTACTCGATGCCGGCGTGCGCGTTGACGACGACGGCGCAGGTCTCGACCGCAGCGAGCGCGGTCAGGGTCGGCCCGCGGAAATCCTGTGAGCCGGGTGTGTCGAGGAGATTGATGTGGCAGTCGCCGCGGCTCTGATCGGTGATCGTGATCGAGGCGATGCTCGCGTTGAGCGAATGTTGTCGTTGTTTTTCGAGCGGATCGTGGTCGGAAACCGTGGTGCCGCGCTCTATCGTGCCGGGACTCTGGATCGCGCCGCCCGCGTGCAGCAGGGCTTCGAACAGCGTGGTCTTGCCCGCGGCGGAGTGGCCGACGAGCGCGATGTTTCGGATGCCTTCGGTGGTGTATGCCACGACGCTCCTCCTCGATGTGCCGGCGTCGAGCCGGGGCGTCAGGTTTCTCCTTTTGTCCGCGCCGGTCAAGGGGCGCCGCCGCAGGACCTTGCCGCGGCAATGGCGCCTGCGTTTCTACCAGGCGCGCAGATATTGCTCGGGTGCCGGGATGCTCGCGCCCAGCTCCGCCGCGGCACGGCGCGGGAAGTAGGGGTCGCGCAGCGACTCGCGCGCGATGAGGACGAGATCGGCGTCGCCGCGTTCGATGATCTGCTCTGCCTGCGATGGCGTCGTGATCAGCCCGACCGCGCCGGTGGCGATGCCCGCCTCGCGGCGGATGCGTGCCGCGAACGGCACCTGGAATCCCGGTCCCACGGGAATTCTCACGTGCGCGAGGTTACCGCCCGAAGATGTGTCAATCAGATTGGTGCCGTCGGCCTTGAGCCAGCGCGCGAGTTCGACGCATTCGTCGATGTCCCAGCCGCCGTCGGCCCAGTCGGTGGCCGAGACGCGCACGAACAGCGGCCGCGGCTGCGGCCACACGCCGCGCACGGCGGCGACGACTTCGCGCAGCAGGCGTGCGCGGTTCTCCAGCGGGCCGCCGTAGGCATCGGTGCGCCGGTTCGACAGCGGCGACAGGAATTCGTGCAACAGGTAGCCGTGGGCCGCGTGGATTTCGACGACGTCGAATCCGGCGTCGCGCGCGCGCGTGGCCGCGGCAGCGAAATCGGCGACGACCTTGCGCAGTCCGGCCTCGTCGAGCGCGGTCGGCACGGCGTAGTTGGCATCGAACGCGATCGCGCTCGGCGCCAGCGGCGTCCACGCGCCGCTCACGCCAACCAGCGGCTTGCCGCCGCGCCACGGCAGGTCGGTGGACGCCTTGCGTCCGGCATGGGCGAGCTGGATGCCGGCGGCGGCGCCTTGCGTCTGGATGAATCGCACGATGCGCGCCCAGGCCGCCTGCTGCGCTTCGTTCCATATGCCGGTGTCGGCCGCCGAAATGCGCCCCTCGGGCGAGATCGCGGAGGCTTCGGTGAAAACCAGCCCGGCGCCGCCGACGGCGCGGCTGCCGAGATGGACGAGATGCCAGTCGTTCGGAACCCCGTCGATGGCCGAGTATTCGCACATCGGCGAGATGGCGATGCGGTTGCGCAGCGTGGCGTCGCCGATCGTGAGAGGCGTGAACAGAGCCATGGAGTTTCGTCCTGTCGGAAATCCGGAGTCATGCGAGGTGGGGCAGGGTTTTCCGGAACTCAAGAGTCGGCCGGCTCCACGTAACGGCAAGTCGCGCTCAGCGTTGATTTAGGCCGGTCGCGATAAGGTCGCGGACCGATTTGCCGCTTTCCCGCAGATGAGCCCAGTCACAGGTATGCCCGACATGCTGCAATCCGAAAGGCGGGCCGTGGACGACTGGAGTGATGGCATTCGTGCGCGCGCCCTCGCGCATGTGCGCATGCGCGGAGTGCGCGGGTCGAGTCCGTTGCGCATTGCAGCGATCTCCGCTGCAATTCTCCTTCACCTGATTGCGGTGCTGTGCCTGTACCTGCTGATGCGGCCACATCCGATGCCCGATGAAGGCCGTATCGAAGTCCGCTTGCTCGACGCCGCGGCGCCGGAGCCGAGCCTGCCGGAACCGCCGGTGCAGGCGAATGCCGTAGTACGCGCGCCGATTGAGCCGGCGATGCCCGCGATGACGTCGACGCCGCCGGAGATGACGAACGCACCGGCCGCGCGGGAGGCCCCGCCCGCCGCGATTTCGTCCGCTCGCTTGTTCAATTCCGACGGTTCGGTACGTTTGCCCCCGGCCCCCCCGCGGACGCCACACGAGGAGGGCATCGAGCGCGCGCGCGAGTTGCTGGCGCGCGGCCACAACGTGTTGCGCTGCGCGCGCGGCACGCTGGTCGAATCGTCCGGGCCGACGATAAACGAGCGTGCGGCCAAGGCGGCGCGAGTTACGCGCCTGCTCGCATTCGCGACGTCGCGGTCCTGGGAAGTCCCGGCGCAACGCGAGTCGCAGGTCGATATCGATGCGGCCTATTCGTCCGACTCGACGATCGAGAATCTGACGATGATCGGTCAGGATTGCGACGATGCGTTCTATCGCCGGCCGCCGCCGAAGGCGCGTGAGCCGCGTACGCCGCGGTAGACGGACGACGAGGCTGGCGAACCCTTCGGTTCCGCCGGAATGTTTCGTCCTTGCTGTTGCTATGACGGCTGCGCGTTCCGTCCCGATTTAGGTCGGACGCGATAAGGTCGCGCGACCGATTTGCTCTTTGCGGTCCATGAGTTCAGCCACAGGCGCACCTGGCATGCTGCCATCCGAAGGAGATCTCACGGACGATCGCAGTGAAGGCATCCGCGCGCGCGCCCTCTCGCACGCGCGCATGCGAGAAGGGAGCGGACCGCGTTCGCTGCACGTGCTCGCCACCGCCACAGCCATTCTCCTGCACTTGCTAGCGGCGGGGGGTCTTTACCTGCTGATGCAACCGCATCCGACACTGGATGAAAATCGCATCGAAGTGCGTCTGCTCGATGCAGCGCCTGCGGAACCCGTGTTGCCGGAACCGCCGTCGGTACGGCCGCCTCCACTGACATCGGCTGCCGTGGCGACTCAGCGCGCGCCAGCCGCGCGACATCCGCCTGTCGTCACCTCCGCTGCGTCGGTCGAGCCGACCGCACCGCCGCACATCTTCAACATTGACGGCAGCATCGACATTCCCGCTGAAGTCGCAGACCAGTTCGACGCCGCACCGCCGTCGCGTTTCATTCCCGGATCGACGCAGCCGTCGCCGCTGATGACGCTGAAGCGGCCGGTGAAGATCCGTCCCAACCATTTCGCCGGCGCATGGAAGGCACCGGAGAGCGAAAATCTGCTCGGCGCAGCATTGCGCAAGACGGCCGAGTTTGTCGACAAGAACCTCAGCGTCGAAAAGGAATTCAACACGCCTCTGGGCAAGGTCAAGTGCAAGGCGGCTTTCATGATCGTCATGGCTGGTGGTGGTTGCGTGGATGTTCCGCCGAAACCCTACGAGCCGCCGGAGGAAAAATGGAAACCGGCTACGGTGCTGGACGAGAAATAGCCACTCCGCTCTTTCGCGCGGCGAGATGGACGGAGCGGGGGGGCGAGCCGGCGGAGGCCGGAGTCGCCAGCTCCGGGAACATCACATTCGCACCGGACGGGAAACGGAGCGCGCGCCTACAGAATTTTGCGCAACTGATCGCCGATCGGCAGCTCGCGGATGCGAACCCGCGTCGCGGCGTAGATCGCGTTGGTCAACGCGGGCAGCGCGCTGGGCAGCCCCATCTCGCCGGCGCCGGACGGTTCCTTGCCCGAATCGATGATGACCACTTCGACGTCGATCGGCGCCTGAGCCATGCGCAAAAGTGGATAATCGCCAAAATTGGATTGTTGTACTTTTCCATCCTTCAGCGTGATGCCCAGGTTGAGCGCGGTCGACAGGCCGTCGATCGTGCCGCCGATCATCTGCGCCTCGAGACCGAGCGGATTGACCACATGGCCGACGTCGATTGCGCAGACCGCACGATGGACGACTACGTTGCCGTCGATTGCCGAGACTTCGAACGCGTGCGCGGCATAGCCGCCGAAGGTGAAGTGGCCGGCGATGCCGAGGCCGCGGTCTCTCTCCGGCTTGCGCTTCCAGCCGATCCTTTCCGCCGCGGCATTGAGCACGGCTGCCATGCGGCCGGTGTCGAACACCGGGCCGCCGTGGCCGTGGTAGGGCAGCTCGCGCGGCTCGCCGAGCAGTTTCAGGCGCAGCGCGAGCGGGTCCTGCTTCAGCGCGACGGCGATCTCGTCGATGAAGCTCTGCACGGCAAATGCGGTTGCGTTGCTCACCGGCGCGCGCCACCAGCCGCGCGGCTGGCCCGATTCCAGCGGCAGCAGCGACAGGTCGAAGTTGGGCACGAGGCCCGCAGGAAAATCGTCGGGCGCGAGCGTGCCATTCCACAGCGGGCGTTCCTTCATCCCCCTGTCGCGATGGTTGCGTGGCGTCGCCGCGCAATGCGCGGACCAGGCGCTGACTTCGTTCTTGCGGTCGAGGCTCGCCGCCATCTGGAACACGCAGAATGGGCGGTAGAAGTCGTGGCGGATATCGTCTTCGCGCGTCCACAGCAGCTTGACTGGCTTGTCGGCCTGCCTGGCGATCAGCGCGGCCTCGGCGATGTAGTCGTTCTTCAGACGTCGGCCGAAACCGCCGCCCGCGCGCGGCATGCGGATCTCGATCTTGCTGCGTGCGATGCCAGTGACTGCGTTGATGACTTCGGAAGCGCCGTTCGGGTCCTGCAGCGAAGCGATCAGCAGGACCTTGTCCTTCTCGACATGGATCAGTGCGGCCGGCGGCTCCATCGTCGCGTGCGCGAGGAACGGCACGCCGTAGCGCGCCTCGATCGTCTTGCGCGCGGCCTTGCGCGCCTTGTCGACGTCGCCGTCGCGGCGCACGGCGACGGCCTTGTCCGCATTCGCGGGCTTGAGCAGTTCGTCCGCCTGTCTGCGCAGGGACTCGGTCGATTCCTCGGCAAACGCGCCGGGCTTCCACTCGATCTTGAGTTTCTCGCGGCCCTTGAGCGCAGCCCATGTGCTCGTCGCGAGCACGGCCACGCCGTCGGCGAGCGCGCCGTCGATGGCATCGCCGGGCTTGGGGCCGGTGATGCGCACGATGTCCTTAACCCCGGGCACCCTGCGCGCTTCCGCATCGTCGAGGCTGGTGATTTCGCCATCGATCCACGGCGAGCGTGCGACGACTGCGATCAGCGTTTCGGCGAGATACGCATCGATGCCGTACTGCGTCTGACCGGTGACAATTTCGCGCGCGTCGACCGTCGGCGCCGGCTTGCCGACGACCTTGAACTCTTCCGGTTTCTTCAACGTGCGCGGTTCGGTCGGCGGATCGAGCTTGGAGGCGGCATCGACAAGGTCGCCGTAAAGAGTTCTCGTGCCGTCCGGTGCGATGACGCTGCCCGACTCCGTGCGCAACTGTCCCGCGGGAATGTCGAGCTTCGCCGACGCGGCGACGAGCAGCAGCCAACGTGCGGCGGCGCCGGCCTGGCGCAGATCTTTCCACGCGGTCGGAATGCTGGTGCTGCCGCCGGCACCCTGGTCGCCGTACTTGTCGGACGGGCCCTTGTCGGTGTCGATGTAGCCGTAGGGCAACTGCTCGACGCGCACGCGGGTCCAGTCGATGTCGAGTTCTTCGGCGATCAGCATCGGCAGCGAGGTTTTCACGCCCTGGCCGATTTCGCAACCACGCGCGCCGATGATCACCTCGCCATCCTTCTCGATACGCACGAAAACGCCGAGCGAGACCGGCTCGAAGCGTGCGCCGAGGTAAGGCAACGCCTGTTGCGCCTGCACCGTGCGCCAACCGACGATCAGCGCGCCCGACGCCGCGGCCCCGACGACGAGGAATCTGCGCCGCGAAGGATTGGCGATGGTCCTATCTTTGCTCACGACTTGCTGCCTTCGCGCGCGGCGCGCTCCCTGGTGATTTCCGCCGCGCGCTTGATCGCCTTGCGGATGCGCGGATAGGTGCCGCAGCGGCACAGGTTGGAAATTTTGCCGATCTCGTCGTCGTTCGGGTTCGGCGTGCGCTTGAGCAGATCGGCGGCGGCGATGATCTGCCCGGCCTGGCAGTAGCCGCACTGCGGCACGTCGATCTCGACCCAGGCCTGCTGCAGCGGATGCAGTTCGCTGCCGGCGAGACCTTCGATCGTCGTCACCTCGCGCTTGGCGAGCGCCTTCATCGGCGTCAGGCAGGCGCGCTGCGCCTTGCCGTCGACGAGCACCGTGCAGGCACCGCAGGCGCCGATGCCGCAGCCGAACTTGGTGCCGGTCAGGCGCAGCACGTCGCGCAGATACCAGAGCAGCGGCATTGTCTCGTCGCCGTCGAAACTGTAGGCGCGGCCGTTGATGCGCAGCGGTACCGTCTTGTCGTCGTCGGCTTTGGCCGCGGTTGGCGCCACGGGCGGCTTGGCAGGATGAATCGGAGTGGCTTGCATGGATCGCCTCGCATCGGAGGCGGCCATTTTCGCATTACTGGCGCGTTGCGCATACCTGCCGGGATCAAAGGCCGAAACCGGAACCATGGCGGGGCGCGGCGGTGCTTTTGCGACTCTGCGTCGCACGCTTGTGCCGCAGGCAAATTTGCTCGCCCACGCGTGCGATCGCGTCGCCGGCGGCTGCGTGAAGCAAGATCGACCTTGCGACCTTGCCACGCCGACTTGGCCGCCCGTATGATTCGCCCGCGCCACGAACACGTGGCCGCCGCAAGCGTTCACGTCAACCGACGCGCCCACCGTCTGCGGATTGCCGGATCGCGGCGCCGTCGGCAACGCGATACACGAGGCGCTTTCGCTTGACCTCGACCACAGGACATCCATGACCGCCGCACCTTACGGCAGCGCTTCCCACGTTGCCTTCGCTGCCTTGCGTCACCGCGGCTTCCGTGCCTATTTCCTGCTCTCGGCGTTGGCGATGATGGCCGACAACATCGAGCATGTGATCAGCTACTGGGTGATGTTCGGCAAGTTCAACTCGCCCGCGCTGGGCGGCTTTGCCGTCGTTTCGCATTGGCTGCCGTTCCTGCTGTTCTCGGTGTACTCGGGGGCGCTGGCCGACAAGTTCGATCCGCGCCGCATGATCCAGCTCGGCATGGCGCTGTTCATGGCCGTGTCGGCTACCTGGGGCGTGCTGTTCGTCAGCGGCACGTTGCAGGTCTGGCATGCCTGCGCGTTGCTGATCGCGCATGGCGTGGCCGGCGTGCTCTGGGGGCCGCCGTCGCAGCTGCTGCTGCACGACATCGTCGGACGCGAGCACTTGCAGAGCGCGGTGCGCCTGAACTCGACCGCGCGCCAGCTCGGCATGCTGATGGGCCCCGGCGTGGGCGGCGCCTTGCTGCTCTGGCTCGGCCCGAACCTCGGCATCTTCGCCAACGCGCTGCTGTACCTGCCGTTCGTCCTCTGGCTGGCCGTCGCGCCGTACGGGCCGAAGTTTCGCGCGGCCGGTGCCACGGCCGCAGTGCGCGCGGTGCGCAGCCTCGGCGACATCTGGCGCGCGATGAAGGAGATCGCGCACCACCGCGTCATCCTCGCGATGACGGCACTCGCCGGTTGCGCTTCGCTGTTCATCGGCAACGCCTATCAGGCGCAGATGCCGGGATTCGCGCATGATTTCGGCCAGCAGCGGGCGGATTTCTTCTACAGCATGCTGCTCGGCGCCGATGCAGCCGGTGCGCTGACCGCGGGCTTCGTGCTCGAAAGCCGCGGCCTGCTGCCGCCGCGCGCGCAAACGGCCTGTGTGCTGGCGATGATCTGGTGCATCGCGCTGGCGAGTTTCGCGCTGACCTCGAGCTACCCGCTCGCTCTGGTGGTGTTGTTTGTCGCGGGTTTCGTCGAACTCTCGTTCAACTCGATGGCGCAGACGTTGGTGCAGCTCGAAGCGCCACCGGACATGCGCGGCCGGGCGATTGGCGTGTTCAGCATGTTCGCGATGGGCATGCGCATGTTCAGTGGCGTCACCGTGGGCATCGCCGGCGCACGCATCGGCATCCACGCCTCGCTGGCATTGAGCGCGGCGGCGTTGTTCGTGGTGATCGGATTGTTGCTGCAGCTCGGCTTTCGCCGATCCGCGCCCTGACCCGCCTCTTGTCTCGTCTGTCGTTTCCTCAGAACAGCAGCGATGACATTCTGCGCCGGTAGGCGCCCACCAGTTCCTCGTCATCGAGCACGTTGAACGCAGCGATCAGACGCTTCTTCGCCTGTCCCTCGTTCCAGTCGCGCGCGTTGCGCAGCAGGGTGAGGAACTCGTCGAGGCCTTGCGCGGGCTCGTCGCCGAGCAGCAAGCGCACGCCGAGCAGGTCGCGCGCCGCGTGGTCCGCGGGGTCCTGCGCGAGGCGCGCGCGCAGCGCGGCGACATCGGGCGCGTCTTTCAGCGCGCGCGACAAATCGAGTTGCGCGGTGACGCGCCGGGCTTTCGCATCGCTTGCCAGGTTCGGCGGCAGCGCATCGAGCTGCGCCTGCGCCGCGTCGGCCTCGCCCGCGCCCGCGAGCGCCGCGGCGAGGTCGAGCTTGAGTTCGGGCTTGTCCGCGTTCGCCGCGATTTCCTCGCGCAGGCGCACGACGGCCTGCTGCGGCGTTTCGTTCGCCGGCACTTCGCTTACGGCGGGTTCCGGCTCGGCGGCCGCCTGCGCCTTGCCGAGATGCTTTTCCACGAATGCACGCACGCCCGACTCCGGCAGCGCGCCCATGAAACCATCGACCATCTGCCCGTCCTTGACCAGAACGACCGTCGGCAGGCTGCGGATGCCGAACACTGCGGCGAGCTGCTGCTCCTTGTCGGTATCGACCTTGGCGAGCCTGAGCTTGCCGCCGTAGCTGTCGACGACCTTCTCGAGAATCGGCCCGAGCGACTTGCACGGGCCGCACCATTCGGCCCAGAAATCCACCAGCACGGGCGTGCTCAGCGAAGCCTGGATGACGTCGGTTTCGAAGTTCGTTTCGGTGGCATCGAATGTGTGGGCGGGTGCAATCATGATCTGTTCACGCTGCGGCAGGGGGCGCAAGAATAGCGGAAGATGGCGGCGCCGCGCGCGATTGCAACCCGCGGAGGCCGCGCGGCGTGCCGTGCCGGCACGCGCGTGCTTGTTGCCGCGCGTCGCGGATTCTATAGTGGTGCAGTCGCTTGCGAGAGCAACGAAGCCGGGAGCGAAAGGGTTCTGTCATGGGCAGCGAGTCCAGCGTGTCGAATCCGGGCGTTGCCGACGACGATCTGTTCGCGATCGTCTACGAGGAACTGCGTCGCATCGCACGCAGCCAGCGTCGCGGCGGCGCATCGACGCTCGACACGACGGCGCTCGTGCACGAGGCCTACCTGAAGCTCGCGGCGAGCGACGCGGCGCGCGGCATGGACCGCGTGCATTTCCTGTCGCTCGCGGCGCGCGCCATGCGCCAGATCCTGGTCGACCACGCGCGCAGCCGCTCCCGGCTCAAGCGCGGTGGCGGCTGCGTCATCACCGGGCTCAGCGGCGAGGTCGGTTGCGCGGACGAGGTCGTCGATCTGGTCGCGCTCGATGCGGCGCTGAACGACCTCGCCGAATTCGATCCGCGCGCCGGCCGCATCGTCGAATGGCGCATTTTCTCGGGTCTGGAAATCGCCGATATCGCGCGCCTGCAGAATCTGGCCGAGCGCACGGTGTTTCGCGACTGGCGGCGTGCACGCGCCTTCCTAATCCAGCGTCTCGGCCTCGTCGACGCGGCGATATGAGTACGGGCGGGCAGCGTTGGCGGCAGGTCGGCGAGGTGTTCGATCGCGTCGCCGATGCGCCGCCGGAACGGCGGGAGTCGTTGCTCGACGAACTGTGCGGCGCCGATGCCGCGTTGCGCGCCGAGGTTGGGGCCTTGCTGCGCGCGGACGCCGCCGCCGCAGGATTCGACGACGGCATCGACTCCGCGCGCGGCGCGGCGGCGCGCGCCTGGCACGACGAAGCCGAGAGCGAAACCGCGGGACGGCGCGTCGGTCCGTGGCGCGTCGTGCGCGAGATCGGCCGCGGCGGCATGGGCGTCGTCCTGCTCGCCGAGCGCGCGGACGGCCAGTACGAACAGCAGGCGGCGCTCAAGCTGATCAAGCGCGGCATGGACAGCGAGGCCATCCTCGCGCGCTTCCTGCGCGAGCGGCAGATCCTCGCGCGGCTCGAACATCCGCATATCGCGCGCCTGCTCGACGGTGGCATCGCCGGCGACGGCCGGCCGTACTTCGCGATGGAGTACGTTGCGGGCGAGCCGCTGTTGGACTGGTGCCGCACCCACGGCACAAAGCTGGACCAGCGCATCGCCCTGTTCCTCGAGGTCTGCGCCGCGGTGCAATTCGCGCACAGCCAGCTCGTCGTGCATCGCGACATCAAGCCGTCGAACATCCTGATCACGCCGGCGGGCGAGGCCAGGCTGCTCGACTTCGGCATCGCCAAGGCGATCGGGCAGGGCGGCAACGCCACGGCGACGGCATTGTGGCGTGATCGCCCGCTGACCCCGGCGTACGCGGCGCCGGAGCAGATTCGTGGCGACCCGGTCACCGTCGCGACCGACGTGCACGGCCTCGGCTGCGTGCTGTACGAACTGCTTGCCGGGCGGCGCGCGTTCGACGTCGGCGATATGCCCACGCTCGACGAGCTGCAGAAGTTGCTCGCGGTGACCGCGCCGCGTGCGCCGAGTACCGTCGCGGCGCACGATGCGCCGGTACCGGCGAAAGCACTGCGCGGCGACCTGGACACGATCGTGCTCAAGGCGCTGCATCGCGATCCGGTACGGCGCTACGTGACGGTCGAGGCGCTTGCATCGGATTTGTATCGGTATCTGCACGGCCTTCCCATCTCCGCGCGGCGCGACAATACGGCTTATCGCGCAGGAAAGTTCGTCGGCCGGCACCGCGCCGGCGTGGTTGCGTCCGCCGCGGCGGTCGTGCTCCTGTTCGCGAGCGCGGTGTTCGCGTTGTGGCAGGCACGGCAGAAAGCGGACGAGGCACGCGAGGCGCAGGAAGTGACGAACTTCCTCGCCGGCCTGTTCGCCGGTGCCGATCCCGAGCTGGCCCGGGGTTCCAGGCCGAGCGCGCAGGATCTGCTCGACCAGGGTACGGAAAAATTGAACGCGCAGACAGATATCGGGCCGGACGTGCGGGCACGCCTGCTGCATACGATCGCGCACACGTATTCGGCGCTGGGGGTCTACGACCGCGCCGCGCCGTTGGAAGAGCAGGCTCTCGCCCTGCGCCGCGGACAATCCGGCGGCACTGCCGTGGACACGGCGGAAAGCGCGGACGAACTCGGCATGATCCAGCTCGCCAAAGGCGATTACGACCGGGCCGAACCCTTGTTGCGCGAAGCGCTGCAAACGCGCCGCGGAAAACTGGCATCGGACGATCCCGCGGTCATCGCCAGCCTGGGCAATGTCGCCTTGTTGCTCCAGGATCGCGGCGATTTCGCCGCCGCCGATCCGCTCTACCGGCAGGCGCTCGACGCGAGCGCGCGGCGCTTCGGCGAAGACTCCGCCGAGCACGCACGCCGCCTCGACGACTACGCGACCAACCTCGACGACCTGGGTCGGCGGCCGGACGCGGAAGCGGCGTATCGCCGCGCTCTGGCGATACGCGAGAAGCGGTTCGGGGCCGATTCCGCGGAGGCCGCCGTATCGCTGCAGAACCTCGGCGTGCATCTGGATCAGGATGGTGACTACCCCAGGTCGGTTGCATTGCTCGAACGCGCGCAGGCGATTCGCGCGCGCATCTACGGCGCGGAGCACCCGCTGACCGCGATCAGCATGCTCGCGCTGGCGGATGCCTGCGACGGGGACCAGCAGGCACAACGCGCGCTGGACCTCGCCGAGCGCGCGCTCGCGATCTTCCGCCGCAGCCTGCCGCAGGAACATCAGAAGATCAGCGAGGCGATCAACATGTTGGCGAGTTTCCAGTACGAGCGCGGCGACATCGCGGGCGCCGTTGCTTCGTATCGCGAACTGCTGCTGCGCTCGCGCAAGACGCTCGGCGAAAACCATCCGGACACGCTGACGATCACGAACAACCTTGCGGCCGTCCTGTTGCACGATCATCGCTACGACGAGGCCGAACACCTGCTGCGCGACGTGCTTTCCCGAACCGGCGCGGACAATGGCCAGGGCGCCGATTCGACGGCAGCGCAGAATCTGGCGACCGTCCTGTGCATGCAGGGGCGTGGTGCGGAAGCGGTGACCTGGGCGCGCAAGGCCGTGGCGCTGCAGGCGGCGCGGGCCGGAGCGTCGGCCAACCTGGCGATCGCATTGCGCTCGCTGGGCTTTGCCGAAGAAGTCGCAGGCGACGCCGACGCGGCGGAATCCGATTTCCGCGCGAGCCTCGCTCTGGGCGACTACATTTCGGCGACGCATGGCATCGACCGCTTCAACTGGCACCTGGCCTGGGCCGACTTTCTCGTCGGCCGGCATCGCTGCGCGGAAGCGGCGCCGTCGATCGCTCTGTCCCTCGCCGAACTTGCGAAAGTGAACGAATCGAAGGACATCAACAAGGCGGAAGCGATCTTCTTGACGAGCCTGTGCGAAGCAGAAGCCGATACCGCGAACGCGGGCGCGGCGAAGTCCGTCGCCGTCGCGCTGGCGAGACTGCACGCAATCCCCGGCGCCGACATCGATACCGGTCCGGCCACGTCGCGCTACCTGAAAGCTGCCTCGCCGTAGCCGAATCGATGCCTGCGCGCCGGCGACGTATCTGGGTTGCCCGCGGGCGCTTCGACGAGGTCGTCGGCGAACGGCCGGCTGCCGCGCGCACGGCATCGAGTCGTCCCTTGTGCCGCGGCGTCGTGGGCGGCTGGCCATCCCGCTTCGATCGCGCGCTTCGACGAAGGTCGCATCGGTCCGTGATCGATACGTGCACCGGCGCGAGCCGCCCGCATCGGGCGATGAAGTCCCGGATCAGCCCCGGTCCGCCGCGGCGGGCGGCGGCAAGGCGGCATCGGCCGGCGTGGCCGGCGCGCCGAATTCGCGCGCCTTCTGCGTCAGCTCGCGGAACTTCGCCGACATCGATTCGAGTTTCGCGCTCCATTGGGGATTCGGCGTCTGCCCTTGCGTGATCTTGTCGTAGACCTGGATCAGCGCGACGGTGGCGAATGGATCGATCAGCGCAGCCTTCAGGCTCAGCGCGGCGATCACGGCGAGCAGAAAGGTGACGAATCCGGCGTGCACGTGGAACAGGCCGACTGCAGTGGCGATCGGCGCGGCGACGAGGAAGAGAATCAGCAGGGTCAGGCCCCAGACCAGGAAGGTCAGGAACACGGCATTCTTGAGGGCGCCCTTCGCGTTCTGCGCATAGAGCACGGTGCAGTCGCGCGCGACCGCCCATGGGTTGCCGTCGCGCGCGCGCAGGATCTGCGCAAGGATGACCTGGTCGAGATGGCTCAAGCCGGTGTTGATGATCGCGTCGATGAGTTTGACCACGGCATCGAGGCCGGGAATCGGCAGCATCGATGCGATGCTCAACGTCAATCGGTTGAACGCTTTCAGGATGCCGCGGATCAGCTGGTTCAAGCCGAACAGCATCGACGACGTGGTGAAGTGTTGCTTGACGATGCCGCTCGCGTAGTCGATCTGACCCTTGCCGCCGGGAACCGGCTTGCCGTCCATCAATTCGACGAGCACGGCGATGTGCCCGGCCTTGACCAGGTAGAGCAGGTATTCGCGCGCCCACCACAGCAGGCCGCTGACGATGCCGAAGCCGAGCAGACCGCCGAACGCGCCGCCGCCCGCGCCGCTGCCGCCGATCTTGCCGAACAGCGCGCCGAGGCCGCCGCCGACGCCGACCGCGAGGATGTAGGCGAGCGTGATGCCGATGTAGACGACGAGGCGCAGGAGCAGGAACGGTGTCGTACGCGCGAGCAGGCCGAGGATTTGTCCTGTTCTGAAATCGATCATGTGGATCACCCGATGGAGACGGAGGCTGTGCCGTGCTGCAATGCTTGCGATGTCGGCGTCATCCAAGGTTACGTCGAATGGCGCCGGGGCGTGACAAGGAATGGACGGTCATTTTCCGGCGCAACCCTCGGGAATCTGCTGTCTCAGGTCGACCAGCGGGATCATGTCCTTGAGGCGCACGATGAAGCCCGAAGCGGGCACCGGATCGACGTGCACGAGACCGAGGAAGAAATTGATCACCTTGGCAACGACCTTCGGAATCGCATAGCCGATGCCGCCGCCGAGCTGCATGCCGAACGTGCCCTGGCGGCAGTCGACCGCCTGCGATGCCTGCTTCAGCGCGGTGATGCTCGAGACCAGGTTGACGTAAGGACCGGCCGCGAAGCCGAGCGCACCGACGCCGACGAGCAGGCGCTGGTCGATCGCGAACACGAGCGAGTTGATGCCGACCGAGACACCGCTGACCGCCGCGGCGAGGTTGTTCTTCAGCGTCATCTGCAGCGGCGGGATGTTCCAGCGGCCGTTGACGTAGTCCATCAGGATCGCGCCGCTCGCGCTGAAGTCGCCGACCGCGTGCAGCACGGAAGTCTTCGCGCTGAAGCCGCTGCCGAGGTTGAGGCTCTGCTGGAACATCGCGGTCAGCGGCACGCCCATGCCGCCGAGCGGAATCGTGAGGTCGACCGGCACGACGCCGATCTCCTTGAGGTTGGCCTGCATGTCCTGCGCGGCCAGCGCATCGAAGCCGAGCGAGAAGCCGACGCCGCCGCGCAATTCGACATGCGCGTTGACCGCGCCCGAGTTGATGCTCAGATGAAAAACCAGTGTCGGGCTTTGCAGGTGGAAGATCGCGTTGATCCATACCTGCACGCCGGCCTTCTTCTGGTACAGCTTCAGGCCGAGGCCGCCGCAATCGAACGAGCACGCGTACATCTGCATGCCGTTGACCATGTCGACCGTCGGCGGCGGTGCCTGCGCGGCGATGTCGCCGAAGCCGGGCGGCGCGCCCGGAAAGGCCGTGCCCGGCACGCCGGGCACCGGTACGTCGGTGTGGATAAAGCGCGCCGCGGTGCCGTCCCGTCCGATCGCCGGCAACGGCGTCCAGGCGCCGTTCGGTTCGACCACGTAGTAGTCGGCATGCCGCCACATGCCGGCGTCGCCGATCGCGGTTTGTCCGTCCTGGGACATCTGGTTGGCCGCGGCCGAGTTCGGCGCGCCGGGATAGTCCGGCACCGAATAGACCACGAGCGAATGCAGGTCGAGCGGCTGCTCGTAGCTGAAATTGCCCTGCTTGACGAGGTCGGTGATCTGCACCGGTCCGAGCAGCAATTTCACTTCGTTGCCTTCGCGCGCGACCGACAGTACGCGGCCGACACAGCGGCTCGTGGCGAAGACGACGTCGCCGGTCTTGAGCGCGGCGACGTGCGCATCACTCGCGTCGAGCGTCCAGCCGATGCCGTCGCTCGCGGCGGCGCGCACGAGCTTGTCGCCGTTTTCGAGCAGGACGATATTGTCCTGGTAGACGACACCGGGCACGCGCTTCGGCGCGATGCCGTATTTCAACTCGGTCGGCGAAAGATCGCCGAGCTTGAGCGCATGTCCGACGACGACCGGCGCGCCCGCGACAAAGCCGTCCCACGCGGCCGCGGCCTGCGCTGCCTGCGTAGCTGCGCCCGGCGGCGCAGGCGCGTGCGAGCCGCATCCCGCCAGCACGCACAGCGTCGCTGCGAATGCACCGGCGATTCGCACAACGCGCTGCGCCCGGCGCGGTTGCGTCGACACGCCGGCGTTCACGCCTGCGTCGCCTTCTTCATGATGACCACGGCGGTCTTGCCGGTTTTCGCATCGCGCAGGATCAGGATCATGCGCGAGTCGTGCGCGCGGTCGGTCGACTGGAACATCGTCAGATGCGCTTCGCGCATCCTGTTCAAACCTTCCTGCGCGCCGCGCAACTGCATGTTGGCGATCTTGCCGAACATGCTGTCGAGCGGCGTGCCCTGGATGCCGGCATCGCCGTTCGCACTATGCTGGCCGGCCATCATGCCTTTCATCAGGATTGCCATTGCCGCCGCCTGGCCGCCGCCGCCGGGTTGTTGGGTCTTCTCCATGTCTTTCGCGAGCTGGTCGAAGTCGGCGGCGGGCTTGTCGGTCTGCGCGATGTTCTGATCGACTTCCGCCGCGGACGGCGCGGCCTGCATCTGCCACTGGTCCTGCGGCAATTGCGCGCGATACCACGCGGCGACCGCTTCGGGCGCATCGTTCGTCACGATCTCGGCGACGGTGGTGTTGCCGTCGGCGACTGTACCGCCGGGCGGAATTGCCATTGCGCTCGCGATCTTGTCGACGCCGCCCGCGTAATGCGGCAGGTTGCTGCGGTCGTAGCGGAAATCGCGCGCGGCGAGCATGCGGCTGCCGGGTTGGCCCGGTGGCAGTTTCATGTCGGGCATGTCGTCGAGTGCCTCGTCGCCGGCTTCGCCGCCCGGCGGCACGGCGCCGTTGCCGGCGATGGGTTTGGCTTTGTCGGCGTCGGTGGCAGTTCGGTCCGGGTCGGTGGGGAGCTTGAGCTTGCCGCCGCCGCCACCGCTCAGGTCGAGATCGCCGCCACCGCCGGAAACGCTGCCGTCGCCGCCGCTCGAAACCGTGGTGCCGCTCGCGCTGAGATTGCCTCCGCCAGAGACTTCGCCGTTGCCGTTGCCGCTGCCGCCGATTTTCGCCGGTGCGCCGCCGCCGCTCGTCGTGCCGGCCGTGCCGATCACGCTGCCGTCGCCGCCGCCCTTGGCGCCGAGTTTCGCGGGGCTGCCCGGCGCGCCCGGACTGCCGCCGCCTGCGCCCCCGGCTCCCCCGCCTGCTCCGCCGCTGCCCGCAGGCGATGCTCCCGCTGCCGGCGGCGGACATAGCGGCGGCGTGAGCGGCGGCCGCATCAGCAGCGCGACCAGATAACCGAGCAGGAAGGCGAGCACGAGCGCGATCAGCCAGACCAGGTCGCGCTTGAGGGTCGAAGGCGGGCGCGAAGCCGGTGCGGGTGCGGCGGTGTTCATGGGAAGGTCTCGCGTTGGCTGTTCGCACAGCTCGGTGCGATCGATCGCCGCGGGCGAATGTCGATTTGGACCATGCCGGCTCTCCGCTTGTCGTTAAGTGTGTGGAACCCGGTTTTCAGAACACGATCAGGTCGAACTCGCCGTCGTCGCGGCCGATGTTGTCGATGGAGCACGTCGTCTTCGGCGGATACTTGCTGTAGTCGGTGGTGCAATTGAGCACGTAATGGCTGAAGGACAGGCCGATCACGTTGGTCGATTGCGGGCCTACCGCGACCGAGTAGTCCTGAGTCATCGGGGTGGCCGCATAGAACCGGTCGTCGACGCGGAAGCCGAAGTCGATGGTGACGAGTCCGGTGGTCGGCTCGCCGTAAGTGAAACCGCAAGGCGGGACGCTGGCCTGGTCTGCCGGCAACTGCGAATTGAAACAGCTGATGATGCCGCTGCCGCCGAGATTGACCGGTTTTGCGTGCACCATCGCCTTGACCCAGCCGTTCTGGCTGCGCGCCTGCTGCACCGGGCCGTCCGTCGCCATGCCGTAGCCGGAGTCGCTGTGCCCGTAAATGCCGGGTCCGGTCTGGGTCGTGCCGAATACCCCGTTGCCGTTCGCGCTGATGCCGGCGATGCCGTTGTTGTAGCCGTCGCCGAATCCGGCCACGCCGCTGGTGTTGCCGGCGGGATTGCTGGTGTGGCCGTGGATGGCGTCGTAGCCGGTGCTCTCGCCCCAGATGCCGGCGCCGGCGCTGGTGCCGAATACGCCGCTGCCGCTCGTGCTGATGCCGGCGACGCCGTTGTTCTTGCCGTCGCCGAACCCGGCCACGCCGCTGGTGGTGCCGGCAGGATTGCTGGTATGGCCGTGGATGGCGTCGTAGTTTTTGCTTTCGCCCCACACGCCCGCGCCGGTGTTGCTGCCACCGAACACGCCGGACTGCGAATCGCTGTCGCCGTGCACGCCGTGGAAGGTTGCACTCGTACCCCATACGCCATAGTAGTCGTGGCTGTCGCCCCACACGCCGGCGGCGCCCGATTGCCCGCTCCTGCCCGCCGCGACGCCCTTCACGCCGCTGCCGCTCGTGCTGGCGCCTTCGACGCCGTTGCCGGAATTGCCGACGCCGAACACGCCCTTGCCGCCGCCGGTGTTGAGGCCATACACGCCGCTGTTGTGCAGTTGGCTGGTGAAGCCGTCGAGCGCATCGCCGCCGTCATTCGTGATCGCGAAGGCTGCCGCGCCGTCGCTGATCGTTGCCGCGTAGGGCAACGTGAATGCGCTTCCCGCGCCCGGCAGCGCGACGCAACCCCAAGCGGCGCCGCTCCACTGGGGCACCTGGTTCGTCGCGCAGGTCTGGGGTAACTGGTATGTCGGTGCGACGGAGAACGTGGAGCCCGACAACGCCAGCCCCGTGCCGGCGGAATAGCCCGCGGGCGAACCGCCGCCAGTGCACGGTCCGAGCAAACCGGTGCCGTTCATGCACAGCGCCGTGGATTGTGTGGTCGCGCCGGGTACGCCCGGCAGCGTGACCGCACCGGATTCCTGCACGCGCAGGCGTTCGTTCGTACCGCTCGCGTCGGTGACGACGAAGCCGCTGCCGGCGGCGGGTTGCACGATCACATCGGCGGCAAGCGCGACCGTTGCGTCTGCGGCGAGAAACGCGGCGATGGCGAACGCGAATGGACGGGTGCGCAAGGTCATGGGATTTTCCTGTCGTCGATGTCGAGCGGATCGGCACTGCGGCGCTGCGGTCGTCGATCTCGGTTCGTTGCGGCCTGGGCGATGCGCCGTCGCGCGTCGGATGCGGCGAGCAGCGCGGCGAGCAGCAGCAGAGCGCAGCGGCCGAGCAAGGGTGCGGGCACGGCGGTGCCGCCCGCCGCTCCGCCGCCGACGGCGTCGAACCAGTGGGTGAGATCGCCGCCGTCGATCGACTGGTACAGCGACGGCGCGCCCGGTGCGATCGGCGTCACGCTGGCGAGGTTGTCGCGTGCATCGACATAGGCGACGGTCTGCGTCGCACCCGCGGCGAGCGCGAGCACGCCTTGCCGGCCCGCGCTCGCGCTGGTGATGCGCAGTAGCCGGCCGGGGGCGCCTTGCAGAATCAGCGCATGCTCGACGCTTTGCGCGAGACCGACCGGAAAGATCACCTGCTTGCCGGCGCTCGTTGCGATCGAGAGCGCGTAGAACGTATTCGCGCCGTTGAAGATCGAACTGCCGCCGGCACAGGCGTCGCCGACGGCGACGGTGCCGGTGTCCGCCGCGAACGCGCCGGCATTGGAAAAATCGCCGCCGAGCGAGAGCGTGCCGGAACCGAGCGCGAACGTGCCGCCGACGAGCGAGAAACTCGCAAGGTCGGAGAGCGTGGCAGCGGTGGCGTCGGCGGTGCCGTTGACGCCGAGCCTGCCGCAGCCGAAATCGACCTTGGCGTCAGCGAAATGCAGGGTCGAACCTGCGCCGACGGAAACATCGGCGCGCGCCGCGAGCGGAGTCGCGAGCAATACGGCAAGAACCATCGCGATGCGGCGGGCGGAGCGGGTCATGTCCGGCGCTCAGCCGCCGCGCACGGCGAACGACTTGTTGCACAACATGCCGAGCTTTTTCGCCAACTCCTCGCCGCGCGCGGGCGTGATCGCTTTATCGCCTTGCGGACCCTGCTTGAAGTGCAGTTCCACCATGCACAACATTTCGCCTTTGAGTGCGATGGTTCGGAACTCGCTTCTGCCGGGGATATTGGAGTCGGTCACGTCGAACCAAGCGCAGCGGTCGCCGACACCCGCACAGGCATGTACGCCCTTGCCGTATTTCGTCTCCGACTCGAACAGGGCTTGGTTGCCGCCGCGCGTGAGCTGCGGGCGCGTACGTATCGAAAAATCGATCAGGGCGTTTTCGTCGCCCATCTCGCAACCGTTTTCGGGTTCGCCAAGCGCCGCGCTCATCGAATAGCGGTTCAGCGCCGTGGAGCCGGTGAGAATCTCGGCGGCATCGCGTGCGGAAAAATCGGTCTCGCACGGGGTCGGCGCGCCGCCTTTGGCGGCGTTTGCCACGGCGCCGTCCCGCGCCGTCTCGGCTACGGTCGGGTGGGCGTTCGCCGCTGCCGGGACGGCAATCGCCGGACTTTTCGAGCAGCCCGCAACAAGAGTTGCAGCCAGTGCCAGGGCGACGAGCAGACGTTTCGGTATCATGGTGTGTCCTCGCGGCAGGTGTCGGGATTCAGTGGCCGAACATGCCGCCCATCGGCGACATGTGCGTGATCAACGTCTTGCCGTCGTGTGGCGTGATCATGATGCTCGCGTTCGGGCAGGCATACTTCGCGCCGCCTTGCGCGGTCTGGTGCGTGCAGCTTTTCGGCAGGTGCGCGCCGTACCAGGCATCGACCGCGCTTGCCGCATCGGCGGTTTCCAGCTGGAACATCGGCGAGCCGCGCGGTAGTTCCGGGTTCTTGTTGACGGCGTTGGGATAGCTCGGCACGGCAACGGCGGCGCTTGCCGGCGGCGCGAGGAGCGCAACGCTCGATGCAAGCAGAAGCGGGGCGAGCGAAGACAGGAATTTGTGCAGCATCGGTTTCTCCATCGGGTTTTGAAACTGTATCCATGGTTACGTCGTCCGGCGCGAGTTGCTGACACCGCGGCGGGACATGTCCCGGCGCACGCGCTGCGCGGCCGCACGGTGACGCCGGAGCGTGCGGTGCGGACTTCCCGCGCAGGCGCGATGGTGGATTTCTGCGCCGCGAGCGAAACGGGTCAGTGGCCGATCGTCTTCTCGATCGGGGCCCCCGGTTGTGGCACGCGTCGCAGCGTGCGCCCCGGCGGGATCGGTTGCGGGTTCAACGCGACCTTTGCGGATGGATTTGGTTGCGAATTGATCGCCGCCGTTCCGGTCGGCCGGAAGGCGTGGGCTCCGCTGCTGACACCACCGGAGGATTCGATCGGTCCGGGGCCGATGGGTCCCACGTGCGGCGCGACTTCGTAGTGCGGCTTCGACACAGGCGGTTTTCTTGCATGGTCGAAGGCGGGATTGGGCGTGCCGGCGAATTTCGCCGTCGGCAGGGGCGCCTGAACGCAACGCTGCGGGTGTGTGTGAGCGACGGGAGAATTGGGGTTGTAGTTCGGGTCCGGCCGGTAGCCGGGCGGGCAGCCGCCTTCCGCATGGGCGGACACAGTGCCCAGCACGGCGCTCGCGACAGCGGCGAGCAAGGCGTTGCGCCAGGATTGTCTGGATGTTTCGGGTGTCGGGATGGAAATGCTCACGCGAGTCTCTCCGGGTTGGTGAGGGTCGACGGACAGATCGACCCGATTGCCTGTTCCGGGAGTTACGTCGTTTGGTGCGGCGGACTGACAGATCCTGTTCGCGGTCGGCGCCGACAAGCGCGATGCGGGCGGAACAACCGGAGCGGGGTCCGCGTCTGCTTTGGGCGTGTTACTTGAACTGTTCGCCCGCCTTCATCACGAAGCGGACTTTCTGCAGCAGCGCGACGTCGTCGAGCGGGTTGCCATCGACTGCGATCACGTCGGCGAATTTTCCGGGCGTGATGCTGCCGAGATCCTTCTCCTTCTTCAGCAACCGCGCCGCGTGCGTGGTTGCCGCCTGGATCACGAACATCGGCGGCATGCCGGCATCGACCATGTACTGGAACTCGCGGGCGTTCTGGCCGTGCGGATACACCCCGGCGTCGGTGCCGAAGGCGATCTTGACACCGGCCTTGTACGCCTTGCCCGCCGTGGTCTGGATGATCGGTCCGACGAGCAGCGCCTTGGTCGCGACCTGCGGCGGATAACGACCGGGAATTTTCGCCTGTTCCTCGGCGGTCTTGCCGGCGATGATCGTCGGCACGAGCCAGGTGCCGTGCTCCTTCATCAGCTTCATGTCGGCGTCGTCCATGTAGGTGCCGTGCTCGATCGAGTCGACGCCGCCGAGGATCGCGCGACGAATTGCCTCGGCACCGTGCGCATGCGCGGCAACGGTGAAGCCGTAGTCGTGCGCGGCGGCGACCACGGCCTTGATCTCCTCGATCGTCATTTGCGCGTTGTCGACGCTGGTGCTTTCGTCGAGCACGCCTCCCGAGGGCATGATCTTGATCGCGTCGGCGCCGTCCTTGTAATGCTGGCGCACGGCTTTCCACGCATCTTCCGGCGAATTGATGATGCCGTCCTTCGGGCCAGGATCGCCGGCGAGGTCGTTGCGATAGCCGTCGGTGGGATCGGCATGGCCGCCGGTGGATCCGATCGCCTTGCCCGCGGTGAAGATGCGCGGACCGGGAATGGTGCCGGCGTTGACCGCATTGCGCAGCGCGATCGACTCGCCGTCGATGTCGGCGAGATTGCGCACGGTGGTGAAGCCGGCGTCGAGCGTGCGCTTCGCGTACACCGTGCCGCGGATCGCGAAGTCGGCGATGTTGAGGCGGAACTTGTCGCTGTAGGTGGTCGGGCCGAATTCCATCGTCAGGTGCACGTGGCTGTCGATCAGGCCGGGCAGGCAGGTGCTCGTCGGCAGGTCGATGCGCTGTTTCGCGCCGGCCACGTCGGCGTTGCCTGAGCGCACTGCCTTGATGCGCGCGCCTTCGACCACGATGGTCGATTCGCCGAGCAGCTTGCCCGCGTCGGTGTCGATCAGGCGGGCGCAGTGGATCGTTCGGATCTCGGGCGCCGCTGCGGCCGGGTCGGTTGCGGCGACGGGAGGGCAAAGGGCAAGCGTGGACGCGATGGCGGCGGCGATCGGCAACAGGCGCATGGGGGGGCTCCAGGAATGTCGCGGCATGCTAGCGGTTGTTGCCGAGGCAATCCATCTGCACCGCCGCATCTGCCGCGCCTGTCTCTTGAGAGTCGTCGATGCCGGTTCTATAGTCGCGGCGAGGATACTGCATCGGGTGCCGTGACGATGGGGGCTTCATCCGCTTTTGCCCGCTGTGGCGATGGCCTGCGCGAACGCGTGCAGGCTTTGCGGGCAGCGTTTTCATGGCGTTGCGGATGACATCGATGGACACCCGGCGCTGGCAACTCGCGGGCGATATTTTCGAGCAGCTGCTCGATGTGCCGACGTCGGAGCGCGAACCGCTGCTGAGTACTCTCTGCGGCGACGATGCCGAACTGCGCGGCGTCGTTGTTTCGATGCTCGATTCGCAGGAGTCCGGCCGTCCCGGGGCCGGCGCGCTCGATGCGAAGACGGTCGCGCAGAAGCAATTCGCCGCGGCTCGCGCGGCGCTCGAGCGCGACAGCGAAGCCATCGATAGCCGTATCGGGCCCTGGCGACTGGTCAGGCGCCTTGGCGCCGGTGGAATGGGCGTGGTCTGGTTGGCCGAGCGGGCCGACGGCCAATTCCACCAGAGCGCGGCGTTGAAACTGATCAAGCGCGGCATGGATACCGAAGCCGTCCTGCAGCGTTTCCTGCGCGAGCGGCAGATTCTCGCCCGCCTCGACCATTCGAACATCGCGCACTTGCTCGACGGCGGCATTACCGCGGATGGGCGGCCGTACTTCGCGATGGAGCACGTCGAGGGCCAGCCGCTACTCGACTACTGCAGCCAGTCGAACGCGGATCTGGAGACGCGGTTACGCCTGTTCCTGGAGATCTGTGCGGCGGTGCAATTCGCGCACGAACGCCACGTCGTGCATCGCGACCTGAAGCCGTCGAACGTGCTCGTGACCGCGGCCGGCACGGTCAAATTGCTCGACTTCGGCATCGCCAAGGTGCTGCAGCACGACGAAGAACCCGTGGTCACGCTGACCCGCGCCGGAGGCGGCAGGCCGATGACGCCGGCCTACGCCGCGCCCGAGCAGATTGCGGGTGAACCCGTCACGCCTGCGGCCGATGTGTACGCGCTCGGTGGCGTGCTCTACGAACTGCTGACCGGGCGCCTGGCCCATGACTTCTCCACCGCGCCGGATGCCGGCGCGGTGCTCGGCATCATCCGTGCGACCGATCCGGCCACGCCCAGCCGCCTCGCTCCGGCAACGCTGCCGGTTCCGCGCGGCAGTCTGCGCGGCGACCTCGACACGATCATGCTGACCGCGCTGCGCGCGCAGCCCGAGCGGCGCTACGCCGACGTCGCCGCATTCGCTGCCGACGTGCGCAACTATCTCGACGGCAAGCCGATCGCGGCGCGCCGCGATCATGTGTTTTATCGTGGTTACAAATTCCTGCGCCGGCATCGCTTCAATGCAACGGTGATCGTCGCTGCGGCTTTGGTTGCTCTGGCCGCGGTCGCATTCGTCGTCCATGAGCGCAGATGGCGTTCCGTCGCCGTCACCGATGCCACATTGGCCATTGTCGATTTCAACAATCTGACACAGAACAAGGATGCCGCCTGGGTTTCACCGGCGCTTGCGCAAATGCTCGCCACCGAACTGGGTCTCGGTGGTCAGCTGCATATCCTGCCGGACGGGTTGGTGCGCAGCGCGAGCGCGGATTTGTCCGATCCAGGGGCAGGCGGTTACACACCGGCCACGCTCGCCACCCTGCGCCAACGGCTCAACGCGGACTATGTTCTCAGCGGCAGATACTTCGTCAACGGCAATTCCAACGACTCCGCATTGCGCCTGGACATAACCGTACAGGATGCGCGCAGCGGCGTTGCCCGTGCACGCAGCGTCCAGTCGGGTGTGCTCGCGGATCTGCCGGGTCTCATCAGCAGCGCCAGCGAAAAGCTGCGTGCCCAGCTCGATTTGGGCGCGGTGCCGGCGGTGGAGCAGGCGCAGACAGCCAAGGCGTTGCCCCAGAGTACGGATATCGCCAAGTTGATGGGCCAAGCGCTGCAGGCGCTTCGCGAAAGCGATCCAGCGCGCGCACGCGACGTTCTGCTCGTGGCGATTGCTCAAGCGCCGGGTTATGCGCCCGCTCGTCTGTATCTCGCACAGGCCTGGAAAGCGCTTGGATACGACGCCAAGGCTCTCTCCGCGGCCGAGCAGGCTGCGGCGAACAGCGAAGGTCTCCCCGAGGTGCTCCGATTGCGGATAGGCCGGGAAGTGGCCATCCAGAAAGGGGACTGGAAAGCTGCTCTGGAGTTCGACGACAAGATCGTGGCCCTCGAACCTGCGGACCCCGAACATCTCTTCGCGCAGATTACCGATCTGGAGCAGGCCGGGGACCTCGCCAGAGCGGAAGCAGTTCTCGCCGATTGGCGAAGATTCCCGGGAAACGCGGAAAATCCACGCATCGACATCGAGGCTGCCAACATCGCGTATCGGAAGGGTGACGCGCAGAGTCAGGCCGCGTTTGCCGAGAGCAGCCTGAAGCTGGCACGGGTGCACAATCACCCGGCGCTGGCTGTCGAAGCCGAAATCCTCCTGGCGAGTGCAAAAAACATTCTTGGCAAGAACGACGAGGCGATAGCCAGCCTGAAAGAACTCATGCCGGAAGTTCAGAAATTGAACAACCCGCGCACAGAAGCGCGGGCTAGGTTGAACTTGGCGAATATCGAGGACGACATCAATCATCGCGAAGAGGCGCGGGCGGAATACACGCGTGCCCTGAATTTGTATAAACGCATAGGTGACCAACGTGGAATTGCCCTGGTATACGCGAACCTGGGCGTGTTGCTGTGGAATGATGGCGACAGGGATGCGGCCGAAGTCGCGGCGCGCCAGTCGTTGCGTATCCGCAGGGAAACCGGCGACGTGAAGGGCGAGGGTTGGAGTGAAGCTGCTCTTGCCAGCTACCTGCTGGATCAAAATGCGGACGACGAGGTGCTGGAGCACTTTCGTCATGCAATCGAATTGGACCGGCGCATGGGTGCTGCCACGCAGGAGGTCCGCGCCCAGTCCGACTATGCCACCGCTTTGTACGTGCGCGGCGACATCGAGCAGGCCGCCGCGCTCTGCACGGAGGTTCGCGGGAAATTGAAGGCGCTGAGCGACCCGTTCGTTTCCGCCAGTGCTCTGGTTTCGTGTGCGCGGATTGTTCTTGGGCTTGGTCAGGTGGCGGAAGCCGTCGCCATTTTCAACGAGGCAAAGCCTCTTGCGCACAACAACTACGATTTGTCTGTGCAGATCGATGGCGAGTTGGCGAAAATCGAACTGGTCCAGGGCAATTGTCAGGCAGCGGTAGATCGATTGGGCAAAACCGTAGCGGCCGCGGATAGCGGCATGAGCGCCACGACCGAGATCAATGTACGCACAATTCTTGCGGATTGTTATTCACAGCTTGGCCGCACGCGAGAACGCGATCAATTGCTTGCCGAGGTGCTGAAATCGAAAGAAAGAGTCAACGTGCAGCGTGAAATCTTCTTGACCGACCTTACGTTGGCGAGACTATCGTTGTCGCCGCGCCAAGCGGCGGACAAGGCCAAGGATCTTGGCGCCGATGCGGAAAGACGGCATTGGGGTGCCTATGTTCTCGAAGCGCAATTGACGCAACTGCAAGCCCAGGAGGTTGTCGGCGCCCCGACAGTTGCCGGGGCGCGTGCGAATCTCGAACGGGCGGCGCGAAAGATGAAGTTCGGCTGGATACTTGCGCGTTTGCAAGTCGGCGCACCTAGAACCTGATGCGGCCCGCGTTTGCGGCTTCCTGGATAAGCCCCAGGCCAATGGCCTCCAATTTCTGCTTCAGCTCTTGATGCCTTTGTCCGAACCGCATCGATGCATTGAGGTAAGCCTCTCCAGCAGCGAGTGCCGCCAGCGCTTTGGCAGAGGCCAATACGGCGTCCTTGTCGGCCCCCAAAGCCAGAAGCGAAGCCACGTCGAGCTCGACGTGTGTTCCGCCCCCGTCGTGGCCGCCGCTGTCCATGACGTGGGTGCCGCCGCCATCATGCCCGCCGCTGTCCATGACGCGGGTGCCGCCACAGTTGCAAGTCGTTACTATCGTTGTTGACATTGCAGATGCCCTCTTCGGTTGGTGGTGGGATTGCGCAAAACGGGCCGGAAAACGAGCGTCGCCCGACGTCATATACAACGCTTCCGGAAAGCCTGGCAATGATTACAAGACAAGACTTTCGGTCGGCACTGCCCGCGGAGGTATTTGCCGGTCGCCCGCGGTATTTCCCTCAAGCAAGCGCCATGCCGTATTGAATCGACCGGGAATGCTGCGTTCGTGGGTCAAGAAGAAGGCGTGGGGGTGCGCAGAGCGCGTTACGCCGCCAGAGCGCAACTACTCACCCTTTCAACGCCCTGCGCCCCAGGGCCGGATCGTCGGTGAAGAAACCGTCGATGCCGGCGTTGAGGTAGGCGCGGATCTCGGCGATGAGGCCGGCATCGTTGCGCGTGGCCGGGGTGCCCGGTGCGCGCAGGTTGGTCGGCAGGAAATGGTTCTCGGGGCGGAACGTCCAGGGGTGGACGAGCAGCTTCGCCGCGTGCGCGTCGGCGACGAGCGTGGTCGGCGTGCCGAGCCTGCCGTCGGCCGTGCGCGGAATCACCGACAGTTTGTTCGGGCCGATCGCGTCGGCGTATTTAGCGATTTCGGCCAGGCCCTGTGGCTGCATCATCTGCGCGTAGGTCAGCGCTTGTCCGGCGGCCACGGCGTCGTAGGGCCGTTCCTTCGCCTCGCCGAGCAACTGGATCAACTTGACGTTCGGCAGGTCGCCGAGCTTGCCGCGCAGGTACTTGAGGTTGCCGATCTCGAACGACTGGACGAACAGCGGTGCGGTCTTCGCGGCGTAGGCGTGCTTGCGGATCGCGGCGAGCACGGCGTCTTCCATCGGCAGGCCGATGCCGCGGAAGTAGGTCGAATGCTTGATCTCGGGATAGATGCCGACGAGGCGGCCGCGCTTTTTCGCTTCGGCGGCGACGAAGTCGATGATCTCGTCGAAGGTCGGCACGGTGAATCGGCCGTCGAACTTCACATTGCCGGGGCGCAGCTCGGGCAGGCGTTCGCGTGCGCGCAGGGTTTTCAGTTCGGCTAGGGTGAAGTCTTCGGTGAACCAACCGGTGATGGGCTGGCCGTCGATGATCCTGGTTGTCGCGCGCGCGGCGAATTCGGCATGCTTGGCAACGTCGGTTGTCCCCGAAATCTCGTTCTCGTGACGGGCGATGAGGACGCCGTCGCGGGTCATGACCAGGTCGGGTTCGACGAAATCGGCGCCGTCCGCGATCGCCTGACCATAGGAGGCAAGGGTGTGTTCCGGGCGCAGCGCGCTCGCACCGCGATGGCCGAGCACGACTATCTTTTCGGCGAGCGGTTTCGCGGGCGGCTCGGCGGTGGCGTTGGTGGCGGCCATGCAGGCAAGAGCGATCAGGGCGGGCAGTCGCAGGTTCAGCATAACGCCAGAATAGCGCGCAAACGCGAAAAATCGACATCGACACGATCGCCGCGGCCGGGGCGGACGCATCGTCGGCAATGGCGCCCGGCGTCTCTGTGCGCTACCCTGCGCGGTCTCCCAACGGCGCGTGCACGCGCCTTTCCCGCGATTGATCATGCAAGAACAAGAAAACATCTACGATCCCGCTGCCGTCGAAGCCGCCGCGCAGAAATACTGGAACGAGACGAAGGCGTTCGAGGTCAAGGAAGATCCGGCCAGGCCGAAGTATTTCTGCCTGTCGATGCTGCCGTATCCGTCGGGCGCGCTGCACATGGGCCATGTGCGCAACTACACGATCGGCGACGTGATCAGCCGCTACCAGCGCATGCTTGGCAAGAACGTACTGCAGCCGATGGGCTGGGACGCGTTCGGTCTGCCGGCGGAAAACGCGGCGATCAAGAACAATACCGCGCCGGCGAAGTGGACCTACGCCAACATCGAGCACATGCGCGCGCAGTTGCAGACGATGGGCTACGCGATCGACTGGTCGCGCGAATTCGCCACCTGCCGTCCGGACTACTACGTGCACGAGCAGCGCATGTTCGTGCGTCTGTTCAAGAAGGGCCTGGCCTACCGCAAGAATTCCGTCGTGAACTGGGATCCGGTCGACCAGACGGTGCTCGCCAACGAACAGGTCATCGATGGCCGTGGTTGGCGCACGGGCGCCCTGGTCGAACGGCGCGAGATTCCACAGTGGTTCCTCAAGATCACCGATTACGCCGATCAACTGCTCGGCGGCCTGGACACGCTGCCCGGCTGGCCCGATGCGGTCAAGACCATGCAACGCAACTGGATCGGGCGCTCGGAAGGCCTGGAAATCCACTTCGGCGTCGACGGCGAGAGCGAGCCCTTGACCGTGTTCACGACGCGTCCCGACACGCTGATGGGCGTCAGCTTCGTCTCGATCGCGCCCGAACACCCGCTTGCGCTGAAGGCGGCGAAGAACAATCCGAAGCTGGCGGCGTTCATCGAGGAATGCCGCCACGTTGCCGCCTCCGAGGCTGTAGTCGAAACCGCCGAGAAGAAGGGCGTGGACACCGGTCTGCATGCGATCCATCCGCTCAGCGGCGAGAAGCTGCCGATCTGGGCGGCGAACTTCGTGCTGATGGGCTATGGCACCGGCGCGGTGATGGCCGTGCCGGGTCACGACGAACGCGATTGGGAATTCGCGACCAAGTACGACCTGCTGATCAAGATGGTCATCGTCAGCGACGCTGTGCGCGATGCGATCCGTGAACTCGGCCGCGAAGCCGAAGGCAACCAGGATCCCATGTCCGCCGCGCTCGGCCAAAGCCGCGCGATCGACGTGGTCGAAGCGCCGAGCGCGCTTTCCATCGTCGAGGAATTCGAAAACAGGATCATCACCGAAGGCGCGTACACCGAATACGGTACGGTGGTGAACTCCGGCGAACTCGACGGCAAGAACTACCGCGAGGCGTTCGACTGGCTCGCCGACAAGTTGTCGCGCGAAGGCAAGGGCACCAAGCGCATCAACTACCGCCTGCGCGACTGGGGCGTCTCGCGCCAGCGCTACTGGGGCTGTCCGATCCCGATCGTCTACTGCGCGAAGTGCGATGCGGTGCCGGTGCCGGAGGATCAACTGCCGGTGGTGCTGCCCGAAGACGTGCAGTTCATGGGCGTGCAATCGCCGATCAAGGCCGATCCGCAGTGGCGCAAAACCAGTTGCCCGCAATGCGGCGGCCCGGCCGAGCGCGAGACCGACACGTTCGACACCTTCATGGAGTCGAGCTGGTACTACGCGCGCTATACCTCGCCGCAGGCGACGACGATGGTCGACGGGCGCGCGAACCATTGGCTGCCGGTCGACATGTACATCGGCGGCATCGAGCATGCGATCCTGCACCTGCTGTACTTCCGTTTCTATCACCGCCTGATGCGCGACGAAGGCATGCTCGTCAGTGACGAACCGGTCGTGCACCAGCTCAGCCAGGGCATGGTGATTGCCGAGACGTTCTACCGCGAGGACGCGAGCGGCAAGCACTGGTTCAACCCCGCCGACGTCGAAGTGCAGCGCGACGACAAGGCGCGCATCGTCGGCGCGGTCCTCAAGGCCGACGGCAAGCCGGTGTCGATCGGCGGCGTCGAGAAGATGTCGAAGTCGAAGAACAACGGTGTCGATCCGCAGATCATGGTGTCGAAGTACGGCGCAGACACGGTGCGTCTGTTCTCGATGTTCGCCGCGCCGCCCGAGCAGTCGATGGTCTGGAGCGAGGCCGGCGTCGAGGGCATGGCGCGTTTCCTGCGCCGCCTGTGGCGTGACCTGCACGCGCACGTTGCCCGGCCCGATCATCCCGAGGTCAACCCGGCCGCGCTCGATGCCGCGCAAAAAACGCTGCGCCGGCAGGTCCACGAGACGATTGCCAAGGTCGGCGACGACTACGGCCGCCGCCTTTCGTTCAACACCGCCATTGCGGCGCTGATGGAGCTGCTCAACGCGCTCGGCAAGTTCGACGACGCAAGCGATCAGGGTCGCGCCGTGCGCCACGAGGCGTTCGAGGCGATCGTGCTGATGCTCAACCCGATCACGCCGCACATCTGTCATGCGATGTGGAGCGCGCTCGGCCGGACCGGAGCGGTCATCAACGCGGCGTGGCCGAAGGCCGACCCCGCCGCGTTGACGAAGGACGCGGTCACGCTTGCGGTCCAGGTTAGCGGCAAGCTGCGCGGCCAGATCGAAGTCGCGGTCAACGCGGCGCGCGAGGAAATCGAAAAAGCGGCTCTTGCCGATGAGGGCGTGGCCAGGTTTGTCGCCGGGCAGGCGGTGAAGAAGATCATCATCGTGCCGGGCAAGATCGTGAATATTGTCGTAGGATGAAGCGCATGCAGAGGATCGTTCGTTTCTTCGCCGTATTCGCCGCGGCTTTGCTTGCCGCCTGCGGCTTCCACCTGCGCGGCGAAGTCAAGCTCGCGCCGAGCCTGCAGCGCGTGGTCGTGACCAGCTCCGATACCGGCCCGCTCAGGCACAGCGTCGAGGATGCGATGCGGCGCGCCGGAGCCACGATCGCGCCCGCACCCGGCGAGGGTGTCGGTGAAATCCGCATGACCCAGGTCGGCGTACAGACCCTGGTTGGCTCGGTCGGTGCCAACGCACGCGTGAACGAGTTCAACATGGTCTACCACGTCGATCTCGAGATCGTCGATGGAACAGGCAAGACCGTGCTCGAAAAGCAGCCGATCGAGCAGACGCGCAGCTACACCTTCGACCAGACCCAGGCTGCCGGCGCAGGCGCGCAGCAGGACGTGATCCGCCGCGAGATGGAGCGCGACATGGCCCAGGCCGTGATGCGCAAGATCGATTCGGTCGAGCGGCGTCTGGCGAAGTAGTTTCGCGCCCGGGAACATGCCCACACCGCCGCCGGCGCTGCGCAAGCAACTCGCGACGGGCGAACTCAAGCCCGTCTACCTGCTCGCGGGCGAAGAACATCTGCTTCTGCTCGAAGCCGCCGACGCGCTGCGCGCGCGCGCGCGCGAGCTGGGCTACGTCGAGCGCGAGGTGCTCGACGCAGACGCGAATTTCGACTGGAACCAGCTTGTGCAAAGCGCGAGCGCGATGAGTCTGTTCGCCACGCGCAAGCTGATCGACCTGCGCATTCCGACCGGCAAACCCGGCAAGGAAGGCAGCGCCGCGATCATCGAGTACTGCGAAAACCCGCCGCCCGACACGGTGCTGCTGATCACCGCGACGCAATGGTCGAAGGCGCACGAAACGAGTTGGGTTGCCGCGGCCGAGAAGGCTGGCGTGTTCGTGCCGCTGTGGCCGCTCAAGCCGAACGAATTGCCCGACTGGATCGCGCAGCGCATGGCCGCGCGCGGGCTCAAACCCACGCGCGAGGCGATCGAGGCGCTGGCCGAACGCATTGAGGGCAACCTGCTCGCCGCCGCGCAGGAAATCGACAAGCTCACCCTGCTCCAGGGCGACAAGCCGCTGGATGCGGCCACGCTTGAGGATCTCGTCGCCGACAGCGCGCGCTTCGACGTGTTCAAGCTCGCCGACGCGGCGCTCGCGGGCGATGCCGCGCGTGCGCTGCGCATCCTCGCCGGGCTGCGTGCCGAAGGCGAACAGGTCGTCGGCCTGCTCGGCTGGCTGCTCAACCAGTTGCAACTGCTCACGCGTTTGGCGAACGCGCGTGGCAATCAGGCCGCCGCGTTCAAGGCCGAACGTATCTGGCCGGCGCGCGAGGCGATCTACAAAAAAGCGTTGTCGCGTGCCGAACGCAGGCACTGGGATGCGTGCCTGATCCAGGCCGGTCGCGTCGACCGCATCGGCAAGGGCCGCGGTGCCGGCGATGCCTGGCTCGAACTCGAACGCCTGCTCGTCGCGATCGCGCAGCCGCGCGCCGGGCTGCTGGCGAAGATCGGATGAACGGCAGGCCGATCGCCATCCTCGGCGGCACATTCGACCCCGTGCACAACGGCCACCTGCGCGTTGCCTGGGAGGCGGCCGAGACGCTCGATGCGCAGGTGCGCCTGATGCCCGCGCACGTGCCGCCGCACAAACCCGCGCCGCTCGCCACGGCCACGCAGCGCGTGGACATGCTCGAGCGCGCGCTCGCGGGCCAACCGCGCCTCGTCGTCGACACGCGCGAGCTGCGCCGCGAAGGTGCCTCGTACACGGTCGACACGCTGCGTGGCCTGCGCGCCGAGTTCGGCGAGGCGCAGCCGCTGGTCCTGCTCGTCGGTGCCGACGCGTTTGGCTCACTGCCGACCTGGCGCGAATGGCGCCAGCTGTTCCGCCTCGCACACATCGTCATGTTGACCCGGCCCGGCCGTACCGAGCCTTGGTCGGGCGAACTGATCGGCGAAGCGGTGCCGCGCCGTGCGCGTTCGCCACGCGAGTTGCAGGCGGTGCCGGCCGGCAAGGTGCTCAGCATTCCGGTCACGCCGCTGGACATTTCCGCGAGCCAGGTGCGCGCGCTGCTCGCCGCTGGACGCGAGCCGCGCTGGCTGGTTCCCGAGGCGTTGCTGGCCGATCCGGCCATCCTTGCCCCGTATCGACGCAAGGGCTGAACCCCTGCCGGACCGTCGTCCGGCCGACACTTCCCTCGCCGCCAAATCGGCGTATATTCTGGCCGCGCGGACCTTCGTGCCGCCTGTGCATTCGACCGAGGTGACACGTTTTTGCCTACTCCGACCAAAACTCCAGCGACCCGCGCGCCGCGCAAGACGGCTGGCGCGAAACCCGCGGCGAAACGCGCCGCAGCGAAATCCACCGCAAAAAAAGCCGCCGTGAAAACGACGAGCAAGGTGGTGAAGAAGCCCGCGAAGAAAGTCGCCGCGGCGAAGCCGAAAAAAGTTTCGGCACCGAAACCGAAAAAGCCCCAGCTTCCCACCGACCCCGTCGAATTGTTGCGTGTGCGCGTGCTCGATGCGCTCGACAACCTCAAGGCGCAGAACGTGCAGGAGATCGACGTGCGCGGCAAGACCTCGATCGCCGATCATCTGATCGTCGCGAGCGGCACTTCGACGCGCCACGTCAAGTCGCTGGCCGATGAAGTGGTCAAGTTCGCCAAGCTGGCCGGCATGCCGCCGCTCGGCGTCGAGGGCCAGCGCGAGGCCGAATGGGTGCTCGTCGATCTCGGCGATATCGTCGTCCATGTCATGCTGCCGCGCGTGCGCGAGTTCTACGGCCTGGAGCGGTTGTGGACGGTGGGCGACGACATGACGCGGGCGGCGATCGCCGGTTGAGCCGGGTTGCCGGGCCTGGGCGAATGACGGGCAGCGCGCCGCATCCAGCGGAGCAGCCATGCGCGCCACCCTGATCGCCGTCGGCGAGAAGATGCCTTCGTGGGTCACCGCGGGCTACAACGAATATGTCAAACGCCTCTCCCACGAGTTGCCGCTGCAGCTCGTGGAGGTCACGAGCAAATTGCGCGGGCGCACGAACGACGCGGCGCGCGTGATCGCCGACGAGGGTACGCTGATGCTCGCGGCGCTAGCCAAAGGCGTCAACGCGATCGCGCTCGACGGCCGCGGCAAGCAATACAGCAGCGAACAATTGGCCGAGCAGCTCGCGCGCTGGCGCATGGGCGGGCGCGATATCGCCTTTCTCGTCGGCGGTCCCGAGGGGCTTGCGCCCGCCGTGCGGGAGCGCGCGAACCAGTGCTGGTCGCTCGGTCCGGCGACGCTGCCGCATCCGCTCGTGCGCATCCTGATCGCCGAGCAGCTTTATCGTGCGGCGAGTCTGCTCGGCAACCACCCCTACCATCGTGGCTGAGACCCGCGCGGCGCGATGAGGCCGCCGCAACTGCTACCATCGCAGCCGTGAATTCCGGGGAGCGGGCATGACGGTGGGCGGGCAGGAGTGGGAATGTGATGTGCTGGTGATCGGCGGCGGACCTGGCGGCTCGACCGCCGCGGCGCTGCTGCAACGCACAGGTCGACGCGTGATCCTGCTGGAGAAGGAGCGACACCCGCGCTTCCACATCGGCGAGTCGTTGCTGCCTGCGAACCTGCCGATCTTCGAGCGGCTCGGCGTTGCCGACAAGGTGCGCGCGCTCGGCGTGTACAAGGCCGGTGCCGACTTTCCCGATGGCAGCGGCGGCCACCAGACCTTTCGCTTCCGCAACGCGCTGGGGGCGACGCCGCCGCACGCCTATCAGGTCACGCGCGCGGAATTCGACCAGATGCTGTTCGAGCACGCGCGCGCCGGCGGCGTTGACGCGCGCGAGGGCGTCAAGGTCGAGCGCGTCGACGTGGACGGTATCGGCCAGGTAAGCGCCCATGCGCGCGACGGCGACGGCGGTGAGCTGACCGTGCGCGCGAAATATCTCGTCGATGCGAGCGGGCGCGACACGCTGCTCGCCAACCAGCTCAAGCTCAAGCGCAAGAACGACAAGCACCAGAGCGCGGCGATCTTCGCCCACTATCGCGGCGTGCGGTTGCGCGCGGGCGAGGACGCCGGCAACATCAGCATCTACCGCTTCGAGCAGGGTTGGTGCTGGATCATTCCGCTGCGCGACGGTCTGGCCAGCGTCGGTTGCGTCTGCTGGCCCGAACACCTCAGGCAGCGCCGCGGCGACAACGCCGGCTTTCTCGACGCGACGCTGCGTTCGATGCCGCAGGCGTGGGAACGCGTGGCGCAAGCCGAGCGCGTGTCCGATATCCGCGTCACCGGCAACTATTCGTATTCGTGCACGCAGATGAGCGGGCCGGGCTGGGTCATGGTCGGCGATGCCTACGCCTTCGTCGATCCGGTGTTTTCCTCGGGCGTCTATCTGGCCATGGAAAGTGCCGAGCGCGCCGCCGTGATGATCGACGCCGCCCTCGCGCAACCACAGCGCGAGGCGGCGTTGCAGGCACGATACGCCAGGCGCTTCCAGCGCGGACTGCGCGTGTTCTCCTGGTTCATCTACCGCTTCAATTCGCCGGTGATGCGGCAGATGTTCGCCAGCCCGCGCAACACCTGGCGCATCGAGGACGGCGTCGTCTCGTTGCTCGCCGGCGATGTGTTCGACAACGCGTCGGTGATGCGCCGCATCGCCGCGTTCAAGCTGATCTATGCCGCCGTCGGCCTGGCCGATGCGCGCCGCTGGATTGGCGAGTGGCGCACGCGCCGGCGTCAGGCGCGGGTCGCGTTCAGCGGCGGCGATACGCCGGTTGATCCGGCCTGAAGCCGGCGCAGGCATGCTCTATCTCGCTTCGCAATCCCCACGCCGCCGCGAACTGCTCGAGCAGATCGGCGTGCACTTCGGCACCATTCAACTCGACCTGCCCGAGGTGCGCGCGCCGGGCGAGCCGCCCGCGGACTACGTCAGCCGCGTCGCGCGCGAGAAGGCCGGCGCGGGCTTGCTCAAGCTGTCCGGAGTGAGAGACGCGGTCGTGCTCGGCGGCGACACCGAGGTCGTGCTCGACGACGAGGTATTCGGCAAACCCGCGGACCACGAACACGCGATTGCGATGCTGCGCAAGCTGGCCGGGCGCACACATGAGGCGATCTCTGCGGTCTGGCTGGTCAGCGCGGGACGCGAGGAGCATGCGCTATCGCGCACTCGGGTCACGTTCGCCGCACTCGAGGAGGTGGCCATCGCCGCCTACGTCGCCAGCGGCGAACCGATGGGTCGTGCCGGCGCCTACGCGATCCAGGGCCGTGCCGCAGCCTTCGTCAGCCGCATCGACGGCAGCTACTCGGGCGTGATGGGCCTGCCACTATTCGAAACCTCGGCCTTGCTGCGGCGCTTCGGTATTTCCGCGGGCTGACCGGCCCCGCGGGCGAATGCAAGATCGACAAGCCCCGCCTGCCAAGCTATAACCACGCTGAGGAAAATTGCGGAAGCTGCGGCCTTGTCTGAGGAAATCCTGATCAACGTCACCCCGCGCGAGACCCGCGTCGGGGTGGTGGAAAACGGCGTACTGCAGGAAGTGCATGTCGAGCGCGCGCTGAAGCGAGGCTACGTCGGCAATATCTACCGCGGCCGGGTCAGTCGGGTCATGCCGGGCATGCAGGCGGCGTTCGTCGAGGTCGGGCTGGAGCGCGCGGCGTTCCTGCACGCGAACGACATCGTCCGCTCCGCGCCGGCAGGCAACGGCGACGGCCACGAAGGCGAGAACGGCGACATTGCCGCACCGCCGACCCCGCCGATCAGCGAACTCGTGCACGAAGGTCAGGACATCATCGTCCAGGTGGTCAAGGATCCGATCAGCAGCAAGGGCGCGCGCCTGACCACGCATCTGTCGATACCTTCGCGCCATCTCGTGCTGCTGCCGTACGCGAAGATGATCGGCGTGTCGGTGCGCATCGAGGACGAGGCCGAGCGCGTGCGGTTGAAGGAAATCATGCAGGAACTGACCGTTCCGCAGCCGACGGATTCCGGCCCTCAGCCCTCGGCGGTCAGCCCTCAGCTTGGCTACATCGTGCGCACCAACGCGGAGGGCGCGTCGCGCGAGGCGCTCGCCGCCGACGTCGCCTACCTCGGCCGCGTCTGGCGCGTGGTTCAGGAGAACATGCGTCGCGCAGAGCCGCGCGCGCGCATCTATGAGGAACTTGCGCTGCCGCTGCGCGCACTGCGCGACCTGCTGCGCGAGGACGTGGAGAAGGTGCGCGTGGACTCGCGCGAGACCTACGACAAGACCATCGCATTCACGCACAAATTCATGCCCGTGTTGGCCGAACGTATCGAGTTGTATTCCGGCGAGCGCCCGATCTTCGACCTCTACGGCGTCGAGGATGAGATTCAGCGTGCGCTCAAGAAGGAAGTGCCATTGAAGTCGGGCGGCTATCTGATAGTCGACCAGACCGAGGCGATGACCACGATCGACGTCAACACCGGCGCGTTTCTCGGCCACCGCAACCTCGAGGAGACGGTGTACAAGACCAACCTCGAGGCGGCGCAGGCAGCCGCGCGCCAATTGCGCCTGCGCAATCTGGGCGGCATCATCATCATCGACTTCATCGACATGATCGATGCCGAACACAAGCGTCAGGTGTTGCGCATGCTCGAGAAGTCGCTTGCCCACGATCACGCGAAGACGACCGTGTACGAGATGTCGGGCCTGGGCCTCGTCGAGATGACGCGCAAGCGCACCACCGAAAGCCTCGAGCGCCAGTTGTGCGAGCCGTGCCCGGCCTGCGACGGCCGCGGCAGCGTCAAGACCGCCGAAACGGTTACCTACGAGATCTTCCGCGAGATCACGCGCGCGGTGCGCCAGTTCGAGGCGTCGAGTCTGCTCGTGCTCGCGGCGCAGAAGGTGGTCACGCGCATCCTCGACGAGGAGTCGGCGTCGGTCGCGGAACTCGAGGAATTCACCGGCAAGACGATCCGCTTCCAGGCCGAGGAACACTACGCGCAGGAACAGTACGATGTGGTGCTGCTGTAAGAGCCGGGATTCGGGACTCGGGGCCCGGGACTCGGCGGGAGCCGGGTTTCCGTGCATTTTTGATCTTTCCGAATCCCGCGTCGCGGGCCCCGAGTCCCGTATTCCATGACTCCCTGGCGCCGCCATCTGCACCGTGCGCAATGGTGGCTGTTCGGGCTGCTGGCGGCCTTCGCGATCCTCATGGCGATCGCGAGCAGCCTGACCCAGCTCGTCGTGCTGCCGTGGCTGACGGACCATCCGCAATGGGTCAGCGCGAAGCTTGCCGAAGCACTGCAACGCGCGGTCACGATCGACCAGCTCGACGCGCGCTGGGAGCGCACCGGACCATTGCTCAATCTGACCGGCGTGCATCTGGGCGCCTCGCCGGCAGGGGATGCGCAGGCGGCGCCGGAGCAGATGCTGAATCTCGCCAGCGCCGGGTTGAAGATCAACTTCTTCGCCTGGGCGCGACCGGGCGCGAGCTGGACCGAGATTCGCCTGTCCGGCATCGAGCTCGATCTGGTGCGCAACGCGCAGGGCGAGTGGCACCTGCGCGGGCTCGACACCGGCAACGCGGCGTCCAATTCCGCCGTGGACGACAATGTGCCGTTCAGCCTCGGCACCGTCGTCGTGCGCGAGGCCACGCTCAACATCGACGACCTGCCGAATGACAAACACTTCAAGCTCGGCGCGGACGAGCTGCGCCTGATCGCGCGCGGCGACTTCCTGCGCGTGCTCGCGCGCGTGAGGAATCTCGAGAATGACTCTGCGCCCGTCAACGCCGTGGTCGAGTACGACCGCGGCCGACGCGAAGGCCGTGCCTACGCGGGCGGCGCCGATGTCGACCTCGCGGCGGTGCTGCGCAACTATCCACTGAACGGACTCGTCGTCGAGCGCGGCGGCGGCAAACTGCAGGTCTGGGCCTGGCTCAAGAACGGCGAAATCAGCGAAGTGCGCGCCGAAGTCGATCTCTCCAGTCTCGTGCTGACCACGCATACCTCGATCAAGCTCGACGACAGGCACGATTTCCTGCCGCATGTCGGCATCGATCGCCTCGCCTTCGGCATGCGCTGGCGGCGCGAGCAAGACGGGTTCAGCGCCGACGTCGCCGACCTGAAGATCGTGCGCCAGGGCGATCCGCTGGCGTCGTCGGAACTGCATCTGCGCCGACGCTATCCCGAGGGTGACTACCATGCGACGCCCGAGCACACGATCGCCATCGGCGCGCTCGATCTCGGCACCGTCGCCAGCACGGCCATGCTCGTCGACACGCTGCCGGCCGACCTGCGCCGTTGGCTGTATGCCGGCAACCCTGCGGGCACGCTTGCACGTGCGACGCTGCGCTTCGCCGGCGCGAAGGATTTCGATGCCGCCGCGCGGCTCGACCGGCTGGACGTGCACGCGTTCGGCAAGGTCCCCGGAGTGAGCGGGCTTTCCGGCCTGCTGTTCGCGGACCAGGATGCGATCACGTTCGACCTGCCGCAGCACAACCCGTTCGCCGTGCTGCTGCCCAAGGTATTCCGTGAACCGTTGAGCTTCGCCGAATTCGACGGCAGCGTCAGCGCGTATCATGCCGACGATGCCTGGCGCATCGAGACCGGTGCGCTGCATTTCGAGAACACGACGCCGGGCAAGAGCTATGGCGGCGAACTGCGTGGCGGTGTCGAGATCTTCGATGCCGGCGGCAAACCCGCGCTCGACCTCGCCGCGGTCGTCAACCATGCCGACGTGGTGGCGGCCAAGCGTTTCTGGCCGATCGCGGTGATGTCGCCGCACGCGATCGAATGGCTGGATCGCGCGCTCGATGCGGGCGAGGTGATCGGTGGGCGTGCGGTGTTCCGCGGCAACCTTGCCGACTGGCCGTTCCGCAACAACGCCGGGCGCTTCGAAGCGAGCGCCGAAGTCGCCGACCTGCGCTTCCGCTATCTCGGCGACTGGCCGGCAGTCGAGCATACGCATGCGCTCGTCGATTTCGTCAACGCCGGCCTGCATGCCGACACCGACGGCGGGAGTATCCAGGGCGTAAAAGTGAACAAGGCCGGCGTCGAAATCAGCGACTATGGCGAAGGCACGCTCGAGGTTTCGGCCAACGCGCAGGGCGGCGGCCGCGAGTTGCTCGGCTTCGTCAAGGCATCGCCGCTGGGCACGCAGTTCGCAGCGCCTCTGCAGGGCGTCGACGTCGGCGGCCAGGGCAAGGTCGACTTCGCCCTGCGCGCGCCGATGAAACCGATCGAGAATTTCCAGATCGACGGCAAGGTGCAGCTCGCCGATGCCGACCTCGCCGACGCGAAGTACGATCTGAAATTCGACAAGGCTTCCGGACCGCTGCGTTTCAACCGCAGCGGCTTCTCCGCCGACGCGCTTGCGACCACGTTCAAGGGCAAGCCGGCGAAGCTCTCGCTCGCGATCGGCGACTACGTCGGCGATGCGAAGCACGTGGTCGAAGGCAAGGTCGATACGCGCCTGCCGGTGGGCGCGGTGATCGACAGCTACGCCTCGGCGCTCAAGGGTTACAAAAAATACCTTTCGGGCGAGACGAACTGGAACGCGCAGTTCAGCGTCGACCGCGATCCGGACAAGGGCAACGCGGTCGACAACGGCCAGCGTTTGACCCTGACTTCCGATTTGCGCGGCGTTGCCATCGATCTGCCCGTGCCGCTGCAGAAATCCGCCGACAGTGCACTGTCGTTCAAGCTCACGGTCGGCCTGCCGCCCGTCGGCGCGAATATCGACGCGAACCTCGGCGACATCCTCAATCTGCGCGGCAAGCTGCCGACGCCGACCGCGCCATTCGCCGCGAACGTGATCTTCGGCGGCGAGGCGACCGGCGTGCTGCCGAAGGCCGGCATCGCGATCGGCGGCGTGGCACGCGCGATCGACCTTTCCGGCTGGATGAATTTCGTCGCCGACGGCAGCAGTGATGGCGGCAGCGACGTGCTCCAGGGCGTGGACCTGCGCACCAGTTCGCTCGTCGCCTGGGACCGCGACTTGGGCGAAGCCAAGGTGCGCGTCGGCCTCGGCGCGGACGCGGTGCGCGTCGATTTCGACGGTGCGCGCATCGAGGGCAGCCTGAGCGTACCGAAGAACAACCTGCGCACCGCCACGATCGTCGCCGACTTCAAGCGCCTGCACTGGCCCGAGGCGCCGGAACCGCCAGCAAACGCCACGCCGATCGGCGCGGTGCGCGACGACGCGCTCAATCCGGCGGCGATCCCGCCGCTGCGCATCGACATCGGCGACTTCCGCCTCGGCAAGGCCAGCTACGGCGCGGCTTCGGTGGAGACGCGGCCGATGGCCGACGGCATGAGCCTGGACAAGGTCAATTCGCATTCGAAAGACATCGACATGCAGGCGCACGGCGTGTGGACGCGCAAGAACGGCTATCACCGATCCACCTTCGGCATCGAACTCAAGGCGCGCGACTTCGGCGCGATGCTCGACGCGCTCGGCTACGGTGGCAAACTCGCCGGCGGCGAAATCACCGCCTCGATCGACGCGAGCTGGGCCGGGACGCCGTCGGCATTCGCGCTCAACCGGATCAACGGCGGTGCGCTGCACATGAAGATCGCCGACGGGCGCATCCCGAATCTCGAACCCGGCGCGGGCCGGCTCGCCGGCTTGCTCAACCTCGCCGCGCTGCCACGCCGTCTGGCGTTCGACTTCGGCGATCTGTTCAACAAAGGCTTCAGCTTCGACCTCGCCCAGGGCGTGTTCACGATGACCGACGGCTACGCCTACACCGACGGTTTCGAGGTGAAGAGTCCGACTGCGGACATGCGCATCCAGGGCGCGATCGGCCTGAAGACCAGCGAATGGAACATGCGCGTCGAAGTGACTCCGCATGTCGGTGCGACCGTGTTTGCCGGTGCCGGCGCGCTGGTCGGCGGCCCGGTCGGCGCGGCGGCCGGTGCGCTGGTCGGCGGCGTGCTCGGCAAGGCGATCAACCAGGCGACGCAGAGCGAATACAAGGTCAGTGGCAGCTGGGACAAGCCCGAGATCGTCAAGCTCGGCAGCCGGCGCGTCGAGCCGCGGGCGTCGGCGGGCGAGAAGGCGAAGCCGACGACTCGGTGATGCAGATGCCTTTGTGCATCCGGTTGCCCGGGCGGCGAGCCGATACATGGCAATCTATCGACAAAGGAGCGTGAATCCTTGCATTCTCCCCGGCGCGGATAGATCGATGCGGATGCGCTCAGCCGCACCCGGAATTTTCGGGTTTCCCGGGAACTACTCGCTTCAAGTTCCGAATACGCAATAATCCATACACGCCTCGGTCGGGGCGCGGCTTTCCCTCCACCAGAACAGGCGGCGATCATGCGAATCTCGTGGAAGTGCTTGTTGATCGTTTCGACGTGTCTGCATTGTGTCTGGCAGGCTTCCGCATTGGCACAGGGACACCCGCCCCGGGACGCGGTGGAGTTGTTTCGCGACGCCGATGCCGACAAGGCCTCGCGGGGCATCGACACGGCTGCCGCCACGGGCGCGACCAGGATCATCGCGCTCGATACGGGCGCCATGGCGGCCATGCAGGGCGGCGACAAGGCCAGGATCGTGACCCCGTCGGGCACGGCCTACACGTTGACCTACGAGAGAACCGAAGCGGGTTACGACGGCGGCAAGGTCTGGGTGGGGTATCTCACGGACTTCGGCAAGAGCTATCCGGTACTGATTTCCACCTACCGCGGCAAGGTCGACGGCACGATCGCGACGCCGCAGGGCAAGCATCGCCTGCGCGGTGACGTGCAGCATGCGCAACTGATCGACGCGCGTGCCGCCGGCGAGGAGGAGGTCGTGCCGAGCGTGGACGACGAGCTGGTGCCTCCGGGGCAGCAGGTCGGCGCTCCGGCCGGCGGCGTCGGACCGGCGCCGGTCGTCGCGAGCGCGGGGCCGGCGCAAATCGACGTGCTCGAACTGTACACGCCGGGTTTCGCCAGCGCCCTCGGCGGAGACAGCGCCGCGATCGCGCGCGTGAACGTGCTGATCGCCACGAGCAACAACGTCTACATCAACAGCGGCATCAACGTCATGCTGCGTGCGGTGGCAGTCACTTCCTTCAGCTATGCCGATGCCAACGGGAAGACCAACTCCACCGCATTGCGTGAGATTACCGGGGTGGATAGCTCCGGCAATCCGACACCGAACAGCACCAGCACCGCAATTGCCGCGTTGCGCGACAACAGCGGTGCGGACATGGTCAACATGTTGCGCGTCTACTACTCGAACGATCCCAGTTGCGGTCTGGCGTGGTTGGACGACCCGTCGCAGGACGCGATCGGCGCGTATGCGTTTTCGCTCGTCTCGGACGTCCGCTCGAGCGGAGCCGCCGCGTGCGACGGCGGAGCCACGAGCGCGGGCGATACGGCGCCGACCCACGAATTGGGTCACAACATGGGCGCCGCACATGACTTGTACACCACCACCGCAGCCGGGTTGGGGCATGGCAGTCCGGACGGCAACCCCGCCTACAACCGCGGCTACTGCAACGGCTCGGCCGGCACCGTCATGGCCTATTCGAGCAGCCCCGGTTGCGCGCCGATCGTGCCGTATTTTTCCAATCCGGCGCTGCCGGCTTCGTGCAACGGCGGCTCCTGCGGCGTACCGATCGGCACGACGTATTCCGTCAACGTATCCGGCACGACGTATTCGGCCACCGGTGCAGACAGCGCCACCGCGATCAACGCCAACGCGCCGTACATCGCGGCGTATCGCGCCAGTGCCGCCAGCTACACGGTGACGCCGAGCGCCGGCGCGAACGGCAGCATCTCCCCAAACACGCCGCAGCCGGTGTCCGGCGGCGCGCGCGCCACCTTCACCGTGGCTGCCAACGGCGGATATGTCGCGAGCGTGGGCGGAACCTGCGGTGGCTATCTCAGCGGCACGACGTACACGACCAACCCGGTCAGCGGCAATTGCACGGTGATCGCGAGTTTCTCACTGCCGGCGGGCTTCGTCTCGATCAACCCTGTGCGCCTGCTCGATACGCGTGCGATCGGCAGCACGGTCGACGGCCAGTTCGCGGCCGGCGGCGCCCTGGGCGCGGGTGCCAAGCTCGATCTCACCATCGCCGGCCGTGGCGGCATGCCGGCCAGTGCGATCAGCGCGGTGGTGCTGAACGTGACCGCGACCGGCTCGACCACAGGCGGATATGTCAGCGTGTGGCCGAGCGGCAGCGCGCAGCCGCTCGCCTCCAATCTCAACTTCAGCGCCGGGCAGACCATCGCCAACACGGTCATCGCCAAGCTCGGCACGAACGGCAAGGTGTCGTTGTACAACTCGAGCGGCAACACCCAGCTCATCGCCGACGTGGCTGGTTACTTCGGCAGCGCGGCGGACCTCGTGCCGCTGAGTCCCGGTCGCCTGCTGGACACGCGCGCCATCGGCAGTACGGTCGACAACCAGTTCAAGGGCGGCGGTGCGCTCGGTCCCGGCGTGCGGCTGGATTTGACCGTTGCCGGCCGCTACGGCATTCCCGCCAGCGGCGTCGGCGCGGCGATTCTCAACGTGACCGCGGTGCAGCCCAGCGCGCCGGGGTATCTGACCCTGTGGCCCAGCGGTACGGCCCAGCCGGTGGCCTCGAACCTCAACTTCATGCCAGGCGACGTGGTCCCGAACCTGGTGATCGGCAAGCTCGGCGGCGCCGGCAAGATCGCGATCTTCAATTCGGCCGGCCAGACCGATGTCATCGCGGACGTGGCCGGCTGGTTTCCGACCGCCTCGCAACTGACGCCGCTGCAACCGGCGCGGCTGATGGATACGCGGCCGGGGTTCGACACGATCGACCACGCATTTGCCGGCATCGGTGCGCTGGCCGGTGGCAGCACCACGAACCTGACCGTGTCGAATCGGGGCGGCGTGCCGGCGAGCGGAGTCGATTCCGTGGTGCTGAACGTGACCGTGACCGGCCCGACCGCGCCGGGTTACCTGACCGTGTGGCCGAGCGGCAGCGGCCAACCACTGGCATCGAATATCAACTTCGTTGCCGGGCAAAGCGTCCCGAACCTCGTCATCGCCAAGGTCGGCGCGGGCGGCAAGGTCGCCCTGTACGTGGGCAGTGCGGGGTCAACCCAGGTGGTGGTCGATGTGGTGGGCTGGTTCGCGGGACAGTGAGGAGGGTCGTGCGGCCGTTGCTGTTTGCGACGCGCAGGCGATCAAACAGCGGCGGGGCGGGCGGGGGCCATTTTGCCGTGTCGTCGCCCGCGCGAAGCTGGGGGATTTCGGCTAGCATCAGGCGCATGGGCGCTCCCGCTCCGTCCCCGGCATCGCGGCTCTTTTCGCGCCAGCGCGTGGTATCGGGCGTGCCGGCACGATGAGCCTGCGCATGCAGCTCAACCTGCTCGTCGCGGCGATGACGGCGATCTTCGTCGTCGCCCTGTTGGCGATGCATCTGGAAACGACGCGCAGCAGCGTGCGTGCCGAGGTCGAGGCGGGCAACCGCGTCGCCACGCAATTGTTCGCCAACCTCGTTCCCGACGACGGCGTGAACGGGCGCGGCTTCGGCGAATTCCTCTCGCGCCTCGGCCATGTCCGAGCGACGATGATCCGCCTGCACGACCGCAACGGCGGCCTGATCTACGCCTCACCGCCCGACGTACGCAAGCCCGGGCGCGAGCCGCCGCGTTGGTATGCGGACATGGTTGCGCCCGAGCCCGTGCATCGCAGCTTCCAGACGCCCGAAGGCGTGCTCGACATCGACGCCGATCCGACCAGCGCGGTCCGCGACGGCTGGGACGGCGCGCTGCACATGTTCCAGTTCGGTGCGGTGATCTTCGTGCTCGGCAACCTGCTGGTTTACTGGCTGGTGTGGCGCGCGACCCAGCCGTTCGCGCGCATCGTGCGCGGCCTCGACGAGGTGCAGCGCGGAGACCTGCGCGCGCGCTTGCCCGCGTACTGGCGCGCAGAGGCGGGCACGATCGCGCTTGCGTTCAACCGCATGACGCGAACGATCGAGGAGAATATCGACGCGCGCCAACAGGCGCTCGAGGCCCAATTGCGCCTCGAACAGAATCGGGAGTTGGCCGACACCGTGCGCGCGCGCATCGAGGATGAGCGCCGCGAAATCGCGCGCGAGCTGCACGACGAAACCGGGCAGAGCGTCACCGCGATCAAATCGCTCGCGCTCGCGCTGGTGCGCCGCACGGACAGCGACGAGACGACGCGCGGTGCCGCGCAGCTGATCGCCGACACGGCCGGCAAGCTGTACGCGGCGATGCACGGCCTGATCCCGCGCCTGCGTCCGCTGACCCTGGATTCGCTTGGTCTCGCCGATGCATTGCGCGAGCAGGTCGGCGACTGGCGACGGCGGCATCCGGCAGTCGAGATCGCGCTCGACCTCGGGCTGTTGCCGGCGCTGGGCGAGACGGCGACGGTCGCTGTTTATCGCATCGCCCAGGAAGCGGTGACCAACGCCCTGCGCCATGCCGATGCCAGGCACATCGGCATCACGCTGGAAGCCGGATCTTCCGCGTTGTGTCTGCGCGTCAGTGACGACGGCATCGGCTTGCCTGTCGACTGGCGCCTGGCCGGCCACTACGGCTTGCGCGGCATCGTCGAGCGTGCGCAGGCACTCGGCGGCGAGGCACGCATAGGCAATCGCGAGCCGCGCGGTGCGTCGATCGAGGTGGAGATTCCACTGCGGCGATGAACACGCAACGCAGAATCCGCGTGATGCTCGTCGACGACCATGCCGTCGTGCGCGTCGGCTTTCGCATGCTGCTCGAGACCGGTGGCGAGGTCGAGGTGGTCGGCGAAGCCGAGAGCGGCGAAGCGGCGTATCGCGAGTTCGCGCAGGTCGCACCGGACGTCGTGATCATGGATTTGTCGATGCCGGGCATGGGCGGCATCGAAGCGGTGCGCCGCCTCGTCCTGCGCGACCAGGCGCGCATCCTCGTGCTGTCGGCGCACGAGGACACGACGCATCCGCAGCGCGTGTTCAAGGCTGGTGCGCTCGGCTACCTGTCCAAGCGCAGCGCGCCCGAGGAGTTGATCGACGCGCTGCGTGCGGTCGCGGCCGGGCGCATCTACGTCGACGCCGAAATCGCGCGCAAGCTGGCAGCGGGCGGGATCGGAGCCGGCAACGCGCTCGAAGGCCTGTCGGAGCGGGAATTCAGCGTATTCCTCAAGCTCGCGCACGGCGAATCGGTGCAGACGATCGCGCAGGTGCTGTCGTTGTCGCCGAACACGGTCGGCACGCACCTGTACAACATCAAGCAGAAGCTCGGCGCGGGCAACCAGGCCGAGTTGACCTTGATCGCGTTGCGCAATGGCCTGATCGACGCCTGAGCGCGTGAGGGCTCAGCCCGGAAGGAGAAAGACCGCCACGACCCTGCGCCCCTCGCCGGCGAGTACGTTGAAGGTACGCGCGGCGGCGGCGTTGTCCATCGTTTCGAGGCCGATGCCGCGCCGGAGAAATTCGCCGAGCACCGCCTGCGCCGGAAACACGGCGCGCATGCCGGTGCCGAGCAGCACGACTTCGGGTTTCAGGGCAAGGATGGTGTCGATCGCCGTCGCATCGAGCTGGTCGACCGTGCGCGGCGGAAAATCCGTGACCGCTTCGCTGCTGCTCAACAGCAGGCTGGTGGTGAAGGCGCGATCGATGACGACTACGTTCGTGGCATCGGCCTTGCGCACGAACAGTTGTTGTTCGTTGCGTTGTTCGGTCAACTGCATGGAAAAGATTCAGCGCGGCAGCGCGATCTTCGGCGCATCCGCATTGCGGCGGAAATAACTTGCGACATGGCCGATGCGCTGCACGACTTCGGCCCCGGCTTGTCCGGCAAGTTCGTCGATCTGCCGCTTGCGCGCTTCACGGTCGTCGCCGGCGATCTTCACCTTGACCAGTTCGTGCTGGTCGAGCGCCGCGCCGAATTCCTTGACCAGCGCAGGCGTGACGCCCTTGTTGCCGACGAGGATGACCGGATTGAGGTCGTGCGCGAGGCCGCGCAGGTAGCGGATCTGGGAATTGGTCAAGGCCATGGAATGATGGAAAATCAAAGCGTCGCGCAGGCGCACAGGGTATCATGCGCACCGAATTTATGGCCTCCCGCAGCAAATCCAGTGCCCGTTGGCTGAAGGAGCACTTCAGCGATCCTTACGTCAAGCGTGCCCAGGCCGAGGGTTGGCGTTCGCGTGCCGTGTTCAAGCTCGAAGAGCTGCTGCAGCGCGATGCGATCCTCAAGCCGGGCATGGTCGTGGTCGATCTCGGGGCCGCGCCGGGCGGCTGGTCGCAGATGGTGCGCGAGAAGCTGGGCGAGCGCGGGCGCGTGGTCGCGCTCGACATCCTGCCGATGCAGGGCATCGCCGGCGTCGATGTCATCGAGGGCGATTTTCGCGAGCAGGGTGTGCTTCGCCAGCTCGAGGTCTTGCTGAACGGCGCGCCGGTGGACCTTGTCTTGAGCGACATGGCGCCCAATATGAGTGGTGTAACCGTGGCCGATCAGGCGCGGGCCATGCATCTATCTGAGTTAGCTAGAGATTTTGCGTCCGTCCACTTGAAACCCGGCGGTGCGTTTTTGATAAAGCTTTTCCAGGGGCGCGACTACGACGCGTACCTGAAAAGCTTGCGCCAGGGCTATGAGCGCGTCAGCATTCGGAAGCCGAAGGCGTCACGCGCGCGCAGCCCCGAGGTTTACGCGCTGGCGACGGGAAAGAAGTAGGTTTTTTGCCGTCATTCCGGCGCAAGCCGGAATGACGGGAAGCAAAGCGGCAGTCGGCCGCACGATGAGTCAAGGCAAATGAACGAAATGATCAAGAATCTTGTGATCTGGGTGGTCATCGCGGTGGTGCTGATCACGGTGGTGCAGAGCTTCAAGTTCGGCGGCGCCGAACCGAGCACCGTGCCGTATTCGGACTTCATGGCCCAGGTCAACAACGGCAACGTCAGCGAGGTCGTGCTGCGCAACGACCTGCAGACCGTCAACGCCAAGCTCAAGGACGGGCAGAAACTCAATACGACGATCGTGCCGACCGACGGCTCGCTCGACAAGATCCTCGACAAGCAGGGCGTGAAGTTCACGGTCGAGGCCAAGGACAACAGCGGCCTGATCACGCGTCTGTTGATCGACTGGGTGCCGATCCTGCTGTTCTTCGGCGTCATCGTCTACTTCATGCGCCAGATGCAGGCCGGTGCCGGCGGACGCGGGGCGATGAGCTTCGGCCGTTCGCGCGCGCGCCTGCAGGGCGAGGACCAGGTCAAGATCACCTTTGCCGACGTCGCCGGCGTGGACGAGGCCAAGGACGAAGTGCAGGAGCTGGTCGAATTTCTGCGCGATCCGTCGAAGTTCCAGAAACTCGGCGGACGCATCCCGCGCGGCGTGCTGATGGTCGGCTCGCCCGGTACCGGCAAGACCTTGCTCGCCAAGGCGATCGCCGGCGAGGCCAAGGTACCGTTCTTCACGATTTCCGGTTCCGATTTCGTCGAGATGTTCGTCGGCGTCGGCGCTTCGCGCGTGCGCGACATGTTCGAGCAGGCGAAGAAACACGCGCCGTGCATCATCTTCATCGACGAAATCGACGCGGTCGGCCGCCATCGCGGCGCCGGCCTCGGCGGCGGTCACGACGAGCGCGAGCAGACGCTGAACCAGTTGCTCGTCGAGATGGACGGCTTCGAGGGCAACGAAGGCATCATCGTCATCGCCGCGACCAACCGCCCCGACGTGCTCGATCCCGCGCTGCTGCGCCCGGGCCGCTTCGACCGTCAGGTCGTCGTGCCGCTGCCCGACCTGCGCGGCCGCGAGCAGATCCTGAAAGTCCACATGCGCAAGGTGCCGCTGTCGGCCGACGTCGATCCGATCGTGATCGCGCGTGGTACGCCGGGCTTCTCGGGTGCAGACCTTGCCAACCTGGTCAATGAAGCTGCGCTCTTTGCCGCGCGAGGCAACTCGCGCGATGTGACCATGGACCACTTCGAGCGCGCCAAGGACAAGATCATGATGGGCAGCGAGCGCCGTTCGATGGTCATGAGCGAGGACGAGAAGCGCAACACCGCCTACCACGAAGCCGGCCATGCCATCGTCGGGCGCCTGATGCCCGAGCACGACCCCGTGCACAAGGTGACGATCATTCCGCGCGGTCGCGCGCTGGGCGTGACCCTGTTCCTGCCCGAAGCCGACCGCTACAGCATCAACCGCACCTACATCCACAGCAACCTGTGCTCGCTGTACGGGGGACGTGTCGCCGAGGAGCTGGTCTTCGGCAGCGACAAGGTGACCACGGGCGCATCGAATGACATCGAGCGCGCCACGCAGATGGCGCGCAACATGGCCACCAAGTGGGGTCTGTCCGAGGAACTGGGCCCGATCACCTACGGCGAGCAGGAAGACGAAGTGTTTCTCGGTCGCTCGGTGACGCAGCACAAGAACGTGTCCAACGAGACGGCGCGCAAGATCGACGAAGTCGTGCGCAACATCCTCGACAAGGCCTACGCGGACGCCACGCGCCTGCTGACCGAGAACATCGACAAGCTGCACGCGATGGCGAAGACGCTGCTTCAGTACGAAACGATCGACAGCGAGCAGATCACCGCGATCATGGAAGGTCGCGAGCCCGGACCGCCAAAGGACTGGCAGAAATCGAACGACGGCGGTACCGGTTCCGGCTCCGCCTCGAATGCCGGCAGCAAGCCGGCCGCACCGATCGGCGGCACCGCAGCGCAGCACTGAACGTTTGCCGGCAGATCGATTTGAAAGCCGCCTCCGGGCGGCTTTTTTTGTTGCTGTTGCTTGCGCCGCGGCGACGAATTGCCGAAACTCGCCACGAACGTCAAGGTACGGCGTGAACACGACACTGTGCAGCATCGTGTCCACGCGATGTCGGAGTGGCGGCGGCGAGCATCGCCGATGCCGTGAATCCGCCGGGGGGCAGCAGAATGTTGCGTCGTGTCGTCGCGAATATCCGTCGCCAGGACTGGACGGCCGTTGTCGTCGAACTGGCGGTCGTCGTCATCGGCGTGTTCCTCGGCGTGCAGGCAGCGAACTGGAACGAGGATCGCGAGAAAGACCGGAAGTCCGTCGAGTTCACCGCGCGGCTCAAGGACGATCTGCGCGTGGAGGCCTGGAATTACGAGTTCCAGATTGAGTACAACAAACAAGTGCTGGCCAATGCGCAGCGCGCGGTCGACGCACTGACCGGCAAGGCGCCGCTTGCCGACGAAGCTCTGCTGATTGCTGCCTATCGCGCCACGCAGCTCAACGTCAACTCGCGCCGCCGCGCCACCTATGATGAACTGACCTCGACTGGCGAGATCAGTCTGATCCGAGATCAGGGGCTGCGCACGCTCGCCATAGATGTCTACACCCTGCCGGTGGTCGACCAGATCGAGCGGGATGGTCGGCAGTCCGAATATCGTCGTGCGTTCCGCATGGCATTTGCCTACGAAATCCAGCGCGCACTGGCCGAAAAGTGCGGCGACCACAACGTGCTGGTCGGCGACTACGCGGGTATCGCGACAGCGCTCGATTATCCCTGCTCGACCGGGCTTGCGCCGGACGCCATCGCCGCCGGCGCCGCCACTCTGCGCAAGGACCCCAAGTTCGTGGAGCTGCTGCAATTGCGCATGGCCGATATAGCAACGGACTTGGGCAACATGACGGACTATTTCGCGCCATACATGCGCGGGCCTTTGCAGAATTTGCGCGAACCGCTGCAGCGGCTGGCGAAGGAAAAGCGGTGAGGTTGTTCGCCGAACTCAAGCGCCGCAATGTGCTGCGCGCGGGCGTGCTTTACATCGGCGCGGTGTGGGCGTTGGCGCAGGGCATCGCGCAACTGGGGCCGTCGTTCGGTGCACCGGAATGGCTCGTACGCGGGTTCGTGGTTGCCGCCGTGATCGGCTTTCCGTTCTGGCTCGCGTTCGCGTGGTTCTACGAGTGGACGCCGCAAGGGCTCAAGCGCGAGAGTGAAATCGCCGCGGACGCATCGATCACGCGCTCGACCGGACGCAAGCTGGATTTCTGGATCATCGGCGTGCTCGCGGTCGCGGTGATTCTGTTGTTGACGGATCGTTTCGCGATGCGCAAGAGCGATGCTGCTGCCGCGATTGCTGACAAGTCCATCGCCGTGCTGCCGCTGGCCAACGACAGCGGCGACAAGGATCAGCAGTATTTTTCCGATGGTTTGTCGGAGGACTTGATCAACGCGCTGTCGCAATTCACGGGCCTGAAGGTCATTAGCCGCAACTCTTCGTTCCAGTTTCGCGACAGCCGCGACGACAGCCGGACCATCGGCACAAAACTCGGTGTGGCGCATCTGCTGGAAGGTAGCGTGCGGCGCGTCGGCGACATGGTGCGGGTCACGGCGGAACTGGTGAATGCCGCGGACAGCCGCACGCTGTGGTCGCAGCGTTACGACCGGCCGTACACCGATCTGTTCGCATTGCAGGACGACATCACCCGGCAAGTCGCCGAGGCGTTGAAAACGAAATTGCTCGAAGGTACCGCCACCAATGCGCAAAGCGATCGTCCGCCCAGCGGCAACCTCGATGCGTACAACGCCTATCTGCAGGGCGTCTTCGTTGCCAGACGCAACACCGACGCGGGCATGCGCGAGGCCATCGCGCACTACGAGGAAGCAATCCGCCTCGATCCGCACTATGCGCTGGCTTATGCCATGTTGGCGCGGGCCGAGATGACGCTGCCGACCGTCTTCTCGGTAACGGATCGCAATGAGCGGGATGCGTTGATCACGAAGGCGCGTGCGGCGGTGGCGACCGCATTGGCGCTGCAGCCGGATCTCGGGCGCGCGCATCAGTCGCGTGCGTTCATCTTGCAAGTCGGCGATCTCGATCTGATCGGGGCGGAAACCGAATACCGGCGCGCCGCCGAACTCGCGCCGCAAGACGCCGGCAACGTGTTTTCGCTCGGCATCGTGAATGCATCGTTCGGTCGTCTTGCCGAAGCGGCGATGTTCGGGCGGCAGGCGGTCGCGCTCGATCCGTTGAGCAGCATCAACTACGTTTATCTCGCACGCACACTGCGTGCGCTCGGTCGCTACGACGAAGTCGAATCCACCCTGCGCAAGGCGCTCGAAATCAATCCGATGGGGGCGCAAACCGGGTGCGAGCTGGCGATCCTGCAAATCCTGCGCGGCAACGCGGCCGCTGCCATCGACCTCGCGCAGCGCGAAACCGATCCGTTTTGGCGTAGTTTTGCGCTGACTCTCGCTCATTTCTCCCACGGCGACCAAGCCGAAGCCGATGCCGGGCTCGAGGGGCTGATCGACAAGTACGGCGACAGCGGCGCGTTCCAGATCGCGCAGGTCTACGCGCTGCGTAAGGAGTCGGACAAGATGTTCGAATGGCTCGATCGCGGGCTCTCCGTGCGCGATCCGGGCGTGCCGACGCTGCGCTATGCCGCATTCGTCATGGATTACAGCGCCGATCCGCGTTTCGTCGCCTTCGCGAAGAAGATCGGGTTGCCGCCCGTCGCTGACGCAAAGACGATGCCGTAAGCTTCACGCATGTTCGATACCACTCCCATCCTCGACTGCGCCGGCCGCGCGCTGAAACTCGATCGCGCGCGCATTGCCGGCATCCTCAATCTGACCGGCGATTCGTTTTCCGGCGACGGTTTGCGCGGCGACATCGATGCCGCCGTCGCGCAGGGCGTGGCGATGGTGGAGCGGGGTGCGGACCTGCTCGATGTTGGCGCGGAGTCGACGCGGCCCGGTGCGGGCGAGGTTTCGGCAGATGAGGAAATCGCACGCGTCGTGCCGGTGATCGAAGCCTTGGCGAAGCGCGTCGAGGTGCCGATCTCGATCGACACGAGCAAACCCGAAGTAATGCGCGCAGCGGTTGCCGCGGGCGCGGGCATGATCAACGATGTGTACGCGCTGCGTCGTGACGGCGCGCTCGATGCCGCGGCGGAATTGAAGGTGCCGGTGTGCCTGATGCACATGCAGGGTGAACCGCGCACGATGCAGGATGCGCCGCACTACGACGATGTCGTCGGCGAGGTGAAGAATTTCCTCGCCGGCCGCATCTTCGCCTGCGAGATGAGCGGTATCGACAGAAAGCGCATCGTCGTCGATCCGGGCTTCGGCTTCGGCAAGACCCTGGAGCACAATCTCGCCTTGCTGCGTGGACTCGATCAGCTCGCCGCGCTCGGCGTGCCGCTGCTCGCCGGGCTGTCGCGCAAGGGCATGATCGGCGCGCTGACCGGCCGCGATGTCGAATACCGCGCCGCCGGTTCCGCCGCTGCGGCGCTGATCGCCGTGCAGAAAGGCGCGCTGATCGTGCGCGTGCACGACGTTGCCGCGACGCGCGACGCGCTCGCGATCTGGCACGGTGTTGTCAGTGGCACGGTTCCGGCGAAGAAGGCGCAAAAGCAGTTCGGCTCGCAGCGCTTCGACGACGACGACTGAGCGCGCGCTCAGCGGCGCCTCTCGGGCGGATTCGAAGGCTGCGATCGCGCATTGGAGGCGCGCGCCGCATCGACCAGGCTGGCGCCTTGCAGCGCGTCGGGATCGAGCCGGCGCAGCACGCGGCCGTTTGCGTCGAGCACGATCACGGCCGGCAGTTGGCGCACGCCGTAGCGGCGGAACAGCGCGCCGTCGCCATCGAGCACGAGCGGTACCTTCACGGCGTATTCGTCGCGGTAGTCGCGCAGGTCCTGCGCGGAGGCCCATAGCCCGGCGGCGATGCCGATCCAGCGCACGCTCGCATCGCCGCCGTGCGCGACCAGTTGCTCGCGTACGGCCTTGCACCGGGCGGACGATTTGGGACGCGACTTCTCGAAGTAGCTCTCGCACCACGGCGAGAGAAAGGCGAGCACGGTGCGGCGCCTGCCATCCGGGTCAGCCAGTGCGATCTGGCCGCCGTCCAGCGTCTTCGCTTTCGCCGCGGACTGCGCAGAGGTTTCGACCGCCAACCGCGTTTTTGCCGGAGCGGCGGCGATGCCTTGGCGCGCTTGCGCGAGCGCCGCGTCCAGGCGCGCGTCGGCGAGGTGGCCGACATAGGCGATGCGTCCGGCGCGGTCGATGATCACGTGCTGTGGCGTCACGCGCAGGCCGAACAGTTCGCCGAGGCGGCCGTCGTCGTCGCGCACGATCGGCATCGTGATCCCGAGCTTGCGGCGGTATTCACGGATCTGCTCCAGCGTGTCGTCGAAGCCGATGTTGATCGCGACGACTTCGAGATCGGCGCCGGCATGGCGGTAGGCATTCTCGAAATGCGGCATCTGCTCGCGGCAGGGCACGCACCAGGTCGCCCAGAACTTGAGATAGACGGCCTTGTGTCCGCGCAATGCGGCGAGATCGATCGTCTTGCCATCGATCGTGCCCAGCCTGACCGCGGGCGCCATCTGGCCGACCAGGCGGCCACCGGCCTCGGCGGCGAAATCCTGTCCGGTTTCGGCGCGAGCGGGAAGGCCGGTGCCCGACATGGTGGCAGCGAGGAGCAGAGCGGTCAGGCGCGGAAGGTGGATGAGAAGGCGGCGAACAAGGGCGGGCATGGCGGCGGCGTCGGTCGGTGCGGGCACGCTCAGGCTACGCGACATTTGGTTCTGCGCACGATCCGATTTTTCAGTTTTTTATAGTGCCAATCTGCTGCCACCCGAACCGATCGGCGACCGAGTCGAAGAGGGGCTCAGTGCGGTTTGGCCGTATGCAAAACCTGGGCGCAGCCGGTTTCGTAGGCTGCGGTCCAGTCCGCGCTCGTCGTCGCGAGCAGCGGGCGAGCGCAGCGTACGTGGATGAGGATCTTCGAGGCGAGATACCAGGCTTCGCGGTATTCGTAACGCTGCTTGCCGTCGAGCGCGACGTAGTGAGCGGCGTCGGTTCCGCCCTCGGTGCGAGCTTCGTAGCCCGGAGATTGCCTGGCTTTGTTGATGCCCGCGTTGACGAGGGCCGGAAATACCGCGGCGTCGTTGAGCAATTTCGCTTCGACCGATACCTGGGCGGCTTCGCCGCTGCCGGGCTCGGCCGGGTCCTTGATCAGGAAGGCGATGAACTGTGGCGTGCCTTCGGTCTTCTGCATGATCGCGGGCCAGTTCGGCGGGGCGGAGAATTTGACCATGCCTTCGTACAACGCGTAAACCGTGCCGGGGTCGCCGGCTTTGCCTTGCTGTGCGGCGGCCGCGCAAACGGGCAGAGCGGCCAGCAGGACGCAGGCGATGAGAATTCTCGTTCGGGATGTCATTGCGATCGATGAGCGATGCGACGTAGGCAAGGAGCCGGCGCGCAGTCTAGCCGACTTCGCTGCTGCCGGTATGGGTTGCCGCCTTGCGATCGAGCAGATGTGCGAGCGTGTTGACAGAATCGGTGGCGCGGTCGCAGGCATCGGCGATGGCCAGAGCGACGGCATGCGCGGCGGCGTCCGGCGGGACGGCAGCCAGGGTCCTGGCTAGCTCTCGTTCGCAGGTGCGCAGGCCTTCGACAAGTACGGGGTGGTCGTGGCGCAGGCCATCGGCGATGTCGTCGAGCGCGGCATCGACGCGCTGCGCGAATGCGATGACCTGTGCATGCGCGGGTCGTTCGCGGCTGTCCTGGAGCACCGCCTCGAGCGCCATGCTCGCGCGCACGAAGCGGTTCGCGTTGGCGAACACGCTTTCGGCAAGGGCGATCAGTTCGAGGTCCGGCTTCGGTTCGCCACGCGAGCGATCGAGCGAGGCCTGCGCATTGGTGCGGGCGCTGCGCGAGACGGTGCGCGCTTCGCGCCGCGCAGTGGCGTCGCCGTCGAGCAGGGTGGCGAAGTACACTCCATAGGATTCGATCAGCGTCGCGAGCGAAGGGCGCAGTTGTTCCCATGTCGGCCATAGCGCGTAGGCGGTCAGTGCGAACGTGCAGCCGATCGTCGTTGCGATGCCGCGCACGAACATCGTGTCTCCGGGAGCGATGCCGTAGAACGCGAGCAGAAGGACGATCAAGCCCGTCAGCATCATCACGCCGAGGCCGTAGTTCATCGTCGTCAGCATGCGGAAACCGATGCTGAGCAAGGCGAGAAAGGCCAGCTGCGCCCAAACGTTGCTGAGTGCGTAGTGCACGAGTGCCGTGGTCAGCACCAGGCCCGCCAGCGTGCCGGCGACGCGCAGCAGGCCGAAACTGAAGGTACCGGCGAAATCGGGCTTGAGCACGATCGCCGTCGTCATCGGAACCCAGAACCCGTGCGCATAGCCCGACAAGCGCTCGCCGACCACGGCGAGGCAGACGCAGACGCCGAGACGCAGCGCGTGGCGAAACGCGACCGACTGCAGGTGCAGGTTGGCGCGCAACGTCGCAAGCGGGCTCAGCGTACGCAGCGTCGCAGGCAGGCGCGTTTCCTCCGCTTCGGCTTCGATCTCGCCGCGTGAACCGGCGAAGCCCGCATTGCGGATTGCGGCGCGCAGTTGTCCGCCCAACGCCTGCGCACGCGCCAGCGCAACCGTCAGCGTGCGCCGGTGCGACGGATCGGCGTGCGAACCCAGATCGTCGAGTGAAGCCAGAGCTGCATCGAAGCCTTCGATCGAGCCGCTCGTCGCTTCGGCCGTGGTGCCTTGCTCGAGCGCTTCGCCGATGCCGTCGAGCGTGCGCGACGCGTATTCGCGCAGGCGCAGCAAGGTGTGGCGTGCGTCGCCTTCGGGCAGGGCGTCGATCGCATCGCCGAACGCCAGCAGTTCGAGGCGTACGCGCTCGACGATTCGTGCAAGGACGCGGAAACGTTCCATTTCGGCGCCGCGCGCACGATGCGCGCCGTTGAGCAGTTGTTCGACGTCGAGCAGGCCTTGGGTAACCGGTGGCGGCTTTTCGAGCCGGTTGCTGGAGAACGGGCGGTGGGTGATTGCGGCAAGCTCGCGATAGACGCGCGCGAGTGCGGTGCGTTCGGGGCGATAGCGTTGCAGCGGCCAGGCGGCGAGCGCCAGGAGCATCTCGATCAGGCCGCCGGCGAAGATCAGCAGGCCGGTGCTCGCAGCGCCTTTGAAGTCCTGGGGGTCGGCGCCCATGACCAGCACGAGGATGATGCTGGTCAGGCCGGCGCGTCCGGCGTTCGGGCCGAGCGCCACGAGCATGCCGCCCGCGATGCCGCAGATCAGCGCGGCAATCGCCATTGCGACCGCATTTGCGCCGAGCAGGCTTCCGGCGAATCCCGACAGGCCCGCAACGAGCGCACCCAACAACATGCGCTGCATGCGCAGCCGGTACGGTCCCGGCTGATCGAGGAACATCGTGTTCAGCGCGCCCGATGCGATGCCTAACCCGATCACCACATGTCCCGTGGCAATGCCGATGCCGAGCGGCAGCACCAGGCCCGCGGTATTGCGCAGCGCGACGCCGAATGGCACATCTCGCGGCTTGAGCTGGATCAGGGTGCGGAGCATGGCGTGATTCTAAGCCAGGTGCGCACGACACCGGCCACCCCGGGGGCGCGGCCGCAAGCGGATGCGACGAGTCGCTTACGAATACTGGCGGATGAAGGAACGCACTTCGGGATAGACGCTCTCACGCCAGCGCCGTCCCGAGAAGATGCCGTAGTGGCCTGCGCCCTTGACGGTGAGGTGCTGGCGGTCGGCGGCGCGAATGCCCTTGCACAGGTCGTGCGCGGCCTGGGTCTGGCCGACGCCGGAGATATCGTCGAGCTCGCCCTCGATCGTCAGCAGCGCGGTGCGCTTGATGTCGGCCGGCTTGACCAGATTGCCCTTGACCTTCCACGTGCCGCGCGGCAGCGCATGCTCCTGGAACACGGTGCGCACGGTGTCGAGGTAGTACTCCGCCGGCATGTCGAGCACGGCGTTGTATTCGTTGTAGAACTCGCGATGCGCGTCGGCGTCGTCGAGGTCGCCGCGCAGCAGGTCCTGATAGAAATCCCAGTGCGAGGAGAAATGCCGGCTCGGGTTCATCGCGACGAAACCGGCATGCTGGAGGAAGCCCGGATAGACCTTGCGGCCCTTGCCTGGATAGTTGTTCGGCACCGGGTTGATCACGTTGGTCCGGAACCACTCGATCGGCTGCGTAGTGGCGAGGTCGTTGACCTTGGTCGGATTCTTGCGCGTGTCGATCGGGCCGCCCATCATCGTCATCGTGCGCGGCGTGGTTTCGCCGGCCGACGCCATCAACGAGATCGCGGCGAGCACGGGTACGGTCGGCTGGCAGACCGAGATGACGTGCAGGTTCTTCGCGCCTATGTGGCGAATGAATTCCTGAATGTAGGCGATGTAGTCGTCGAGATGGAACGGACCGGCTTCGGCCGGCACCATGCGTGCGTCGATCCAGTCGGTGACGTAGACCTTGTGGTCTTGCAGCAGCGTGCGCACCGTGTCGCGCAGCAGCGTCGAATGGTGCCCGGACAGTGGGGCGACGACGAGCACGGCGGGATCGTTCTTCAACTGCTGCAGCGTGGCGATCTCGTCGCTGTAGCGCTTGAACCGGATCAGGTTGCAGAACGGCCTGGCCAGCGCGAGCTGCTCGACGATGGGTACGGCGTTGCCGTGTGCCTGCACCGTGTTGATGTTGAACGCGGGCTTTTCGTAGTCCTTGCCAAGGCGATAGAGCAGCTCGTAGTTCGCCGCCGCGCGACTGGCGCCGGGCAGCTTCGACAGCCAGCTTTCCTTCGACGAAAACATGCGTGCGCTGCTCTCGGAGAACGTGATCAGCGGATTGAGCAGCGCGCGGTTGAGTTCGTGCAGTTGGTACAGAAACATCGTCATCGCTTGGGGGGTCCGGCACGCGAAAACGCTATGCTAGTCCGCATCGCGCTGCACCGCAACAATCATGACCGGAGACGCACCCAAATCGGAACACCGCCACGAAGCCATGAAGATCACGGCGGAAAAGCCACGAAGAAGGGTGAAGGTGCTTGTTTGCGGTGCAGGTTTCATCCTCATCCTTGACTCTTCTTCGTGACCCCCCTGTGCGCTCCGTGTCTTCGTGGTCAGGCTCATGCTTTTGAACGTTCTTTTCAGGAATGTTTCACGCGAGTAGACTCCGGCTCAAGCGGCAAACCGGAACCCCGACCGGGTCAAGACCGCATCGCGGAGGGTGTTGGTGAAAGCGACAGATATTCGCGTACCCGACTATTTCCACAAAGTCGTCGATTGTCAGTGGGCCTGCCCGGCCCACACCCCGGTCCCCGAGTACATCCGACTGATCGCCGCGGGCCGGCATGACGATGCCTATCTCGTCAATTGGAAATCGAACGTCTTCCCCGGCATTCTCGGCCGCACCTGCGATCGCCCCTGCGAGCCGGCCTGTCGGCGCGGGCGCGTCGAGGATGCCGGCAACAAGCCCGAGCCGGTCGCGATCTGCCGCCTGAAGCGCGTCGCCGCGGACAACAAGGACCGCGCCGCGGTGCGCGCGCGCATGCCGAAGCCGGCGGCGAAGAAGAATGGCAGGCGCATCGCCTGTGTCGGCGCGGGGCCATCGGCGCTGACCGTCGCGCGCGATCTCGCGCCGCTTGGCTACCACGTCACCGTATTCGAGGCGGAGAAGAAGGGTGGCGGTTTCATGCGCACGCAGGTGCCGCGGTTCCGGCTGCCCGAGGAAGTGATCGACGAGGAGGTCGGCTACGTGCTCGATCTCGGCGTCGAATTCCGCGGCGGCGCGCGCATCGAGTCGATGCGCGACCTGCTTGCGCAGAACTACGACGCCATCTTCGTCGGCAGCGGCGCGCCGCGCGGCCGCGATCTCGATCTGCCGGGGCGCAAAGAGGCCGCGGCCAACATCCATATCGGTCTCGACTGGCTCGCCTCGGTCTATTTCGAGCACATCAAGAGCATCGGCAAGCGCGTGATCGTGCTCGGCGGCGGCAATACGGCGATGGACTGCTGCCGGTCCTCGCGCCGGCTCGGCGGCGAGGACGTGAAAGTGATCGTGCGCTCGGGCTTCGAGGAGATGAAAGCCTCGCCGTGGGAGAAGGAGGACGCGATGCACGAGGGCATCCCGATCCTCAACTACCTCGTGCCGAAGACGTTCGAACATCGCGGCGGGAAACTCGTTGGCATGACGTTCGAGAAGGTACGCGCCGAGCGCGACGCGAAAGGCCGCCGCCAGCTCGTGCCGACCGGCGAACCCGACGCGTTCTTCGGCTGCGACGAGGTACTGATCGCGGTCGGCCAGGAAAACGCATTCCCGTGGATCGAGCGCGACCTCGGCATCGCCTTCGACGAGTGGGGAATGCCGCAGGTCGACAAGGCGACGATGCAGTCGACGCTGCCGGGCGTGTTCTTCGGCGGCGATGCGGCGTTCGGTCCGAAGAACATCATCTGGGCGGTCGCGCATGGCCACGAAGCCGCGGTGTCGATCGACAGGATGCTCAACGGCGAAGACATCCGCGAGCGCCCCGAGCCCGCGGTCAGCCTGATCTCGCAGAAGATGGGCATCCACGAATGGAGCTACGACAACGACATTTCCAACGACCAGCGTTACGCCGTGCCGTGGCGCGAGAAAGCCGCGACGCTGAAAAGTATAAAAGTGGAAGTCGAGCTCGGTTTCGATGCGGCGACTGCGGTACAGGAGGCGCAACGTTGCCTCAATTGCGACGTGCAGACCGTGTTCACCAAGGATGCCTGCATCGAATGCGATGCCTGTGTCGACATCTGCCCGATGGACTGCATCAGCTTCACCGGCAACGACGACGAGGCCGGGCTGCGCACGCACCTGACCGCGCCGGCGCTGAACCTGGCGCAATCGCTGTACGTGTCCGACGCGCTGAAGACGGGCAGGGTGATGGTCAAGGACGAAGATGTCTGCCTGCACTGCGGTCTCTGCGCCGAACGCTGCCCGACCGGCGCGTGGGACATGCGCAAGTTCCTGCTCGAAACCACCCAGGCTGGCCCCGGCTGCCACAAGCGCGCGGCGCAGAGGACGGCGGCATGAACGCGCAAATCGAAACCAGGCGGCATCCGCGCATCGAAGCGACCAACGATTTCGTGGTCAAGTTCGCCAACGTCAACGGCTCCGGTTCGGCCTCCGCGAACGAACTGTTCGCGCGCGCGATCCTGCGCATGGGCGTGCCGGTCAGTCCGCGCAACATCTTCCCGTCGAACATCCAGGGCCTGCCGACCTGGTACGAAGTGCGCGTCAGCGAGCGCGGCTGGCTCGGTCGGCGCGGCGGTGTCGATCTGATGGTCGCGATGAATCCGCAGACCTGGGATGCGGACCTCAAGGAGATCGAGCCTGGCGGTTACCTGTTCTATGATTCGACGCGGCCGCTGCCGGCGTCGAAGTTCCGCGACGACATCCACGTCATCGGCATGCCGCTGACCGCGATCTGCAACCGTACCTACGCCGACGCGCGTCAGCGCCAGTTGTTCAAGAACATCATGTATCTCGGCGCGCTGTCGATCCTGCTCGACATCGACGCACGCGAGATCAAGCGTCTGTTCGCCGAGCAGTACAAGGGCAAGGAGAAGCTGCTCGATTCGAACGTGCAGGCGCTGGAACTCGGCCGCGAACACGCCGCGCAGCATCTCGATCCGATCGGCCTGCACGTGCAGCGCGCGGACAACGTCGGCGACAAGATCTTCGTCGATGGCAACGTCGCCGCCGCGCTCGGCTGCGTCTACGGCGGCGCCACGGTCTGCGCCTGGTATCCGATCACGCCGTCATCGTCGCTGGCCGAGGCGTTCCAGAAATACTGCATGAAGTATCGCGTCGATGCCGAGACCGGGCGCAACCGCTTCGCGATCGTGCAGGCCGAGGACGAGATCGCCTCGATCGGCATGTGCGTCGGCGCGGGCTGGAACGGCGCGCGTGCGTTCACCACGACCGCCGGGCCGGGCATCTCGCTGATGAACGAGTTCATCGGCCTTGCCTACTTCGCCGAGATCCCGATCACGATCATCGACGTGCAGCGCGGTGGCCCGTCGACCGGCATGCCGACGCGCACGCAGCAGTCCGACGTGCTCGCCTGCGCCTACGCCTCGCACGGCGACACCAAGCACGTGCTGCTGCTGCCCGAAGACCCGCACGAGTGCTTCGAGTTTTCGGCGCAGGCATTCGATCTCGCCGATCGCCTGCAGACGCCTATTTTCGTGCTCACCGATCTCGACATCGGCATGAACCAGCGCCTGACCGCGCCGTTCGCGTGGAACGATACGCGCGAGTATGACCGCGGCAAGGTGATGACTGCGGAAGAACTCGAAGCGGGCCGCGATTTCGGTCGCTACAAGGACGTCGACGGCGACGGCATCCCGTACCGCACCTATCCCGGCACGCACGCCGAGCGTGGTGCCTACTTCACGCGCGGCACGTCGCGCGATCCGTACGCACGTTATTCCGAGCGCGGACCGGACTACATCTACAACATGGAGCGCCTGCTGCGAAAATGGGAGACAGCCAAATCATTGGTGCCGCAGCCGATCCTGCGCAGTACCGGCGGCGAAGCCCAGGACGGCGTGATTTTCTACGGTTCGACCAGTCCTTCGATGGCCGAAGCGATCGAGCTGCTCGGCAAGCAAAGCCTCGTGCTCGACACGCTGCGCGTACGCGCGTTCCCGTTCCCCGACAGCGTCGGCGAATTCATCCGCCGGCACGAGCGCGTCTTCGTCGTCGAACAGAATCGTGACGGCCAGCTGCGCACGCTCTTGATCAACGAATTCGGCATCGACCCGGCGCGGCTCGTGGCGATCCTGCACTACGACGGCACACCGATCACGGCGCGGTCAATCGCCGCTGCCATCGCGGCGCAGATCCGGCCGACCAAGGCGAAGGAGAAAATGGCGTGACCTACATCGCCAAACCCAAACTCCACCACCCCACGCTCGCCTGCAACGCGATCGGCTTCACCCGCCGCGACTACGAAGGCAAGATTTCGACGCTGTGCGCCGGCTGCGGCCACGACTCGATTTCTGCCTCGATCATCCAGGCCTGTTGGGAGCTCGACATCGAACCGCACCGCGTCGCCAAGCTGAGCGGCATCGGCTGCAGCTCGAAGACGCCGGATTATTTCCTCGGCCAGTCGCACGGCTTCAACACGGTGCACGGGCGCATGCCCTCGGTGCTGACCGGCGCGAACCTCGCCAATCGCGACCTGCTCTATCTTGGCGTATCTGGCGATGGCGACTCGGCTTCGATCGGCATCGGCCAGTTCGTGCACGCGATCCGGCGTGGCGTGAACATGGTCTACATCGTCGAGAACAACGGCGTCTATGGTCTGACCAAGGGCCAGTTCTCGGCGACCGCCGACCAGGGCTCGAAGTCGAAGAAGGGCGTGGTCAACACCGACAGCCCGCTCGACCTCGTCGGCCTCGCGATGCAGCTCGGCGCCACCTTCGTCGCGCGCGGATTCTCCGGCGACAAGAAACAGCTCGTGCCGCTGATCAAGGCCGCGATCGCGCACAAGGGCGCGGCCTTCATCGACGTGATCAGTCCCTGCGTCGCGTTCAACAACCATGCCGGCAGCACGAAGAGTTACGAATACGTGCGCGAGCACAACGAGGCGGTGAATCGCCTGGATTTCATCGACGTGCGCGCCGAGATCACGGTCGACTATGCCGAAGGCGAGATCGTCGACGTGACCCAGCACGACGGCAACATCATCCGCCTGCGCAAACTGCGCGCCGACTTCAACACGCACGATCGCGTCGCCGCGATGAACTACGTGCACGCGCATCAGGCCAAGGGCGAAGTCGTCACCGGCCTGCTCTACGTCGATCCCGACGCGCATGACCTGCACGAGCACTTCAACACGACCGAAGTGCCGATCAATCGCCTCGGTGCGAAGGAGCTGAGTCCGGGCGCGGAGGTGCTGGCGAAGATCAACAACTCACTGCGGTGAAGCTTCCCTTCTCCCGCCGGGAGAAGATGCCCGAAGGGCGAATGAGGGAAAGGCGCTCCAATATTCGCGCGCGTAGTTAGACCGAAACGCTTGCCCCTCGTCCGGCGCTTCAGTGACGCGACTTCTCCCGATGGGGGAAGGGAATCCAAATCGAACGCAATGACCAAACTCTACGACCGCGCTTATTTCGACCGCTGGTATCGCCACTCTCAGCATTCGGTCAATACGCCCGCGCTGCTCGAACGCAAGGCCGCGCTGGCGATTGCCGTCGCCGAGTACTACCTCGGCCGGCGCGTGCGCAACGTGCTCGACGTCGGCTGCGGCGAAGGCGCCTGGCGCGCGCCGCTGAAAAAGTTGCGGCCGAAGATCGACTATCTCGGCATCGATTCGAGCGAATACGCGATCGCGCGCTACGGTCGTGCACGCAACCTGCGCCTGGTCGGTTTCGGCCAGCTCGCCGAACTGCGCTTCGGCGACGACTTCGATCTGGTCGTCTGCTCCGACGTGATCCACTACCTGCCGTCGGCCGAACTGCGCCGTGGACTCGTCGGCATCGCCGACATGCTTGCCGGCGTCGCATTCCTGGAGTTGTTCACGTCGAAGGACGCGCTCGACGGCGACAAGCACGGTTTCATCGCGCGCTCGCCGAAATGGTATTTGTCCACATTTTCGCAAGCAGGGCTGACTGCTTGCGGCTCGCACTGCTATCTCGGGCCGAAGCTCGAAGCGTCGGTCGCTGCGTTGGAAATGTCAATTCGATAAGGCGTCCTCAGCGTGCGTTTCGCGCACGCTACCACGCCAATCTCGAGGAGGAGTGATGCGGCTGTTTGTTGTGTTCGTTCTTGCATTCGCCTTAAACGCTTGCAGTTCTATGGGAACTGCTCACCTTCGCAAACTCGATAGGCAAGAAGGCGATGTACGCCTCGCTGCGAGAATACCCTCGGGGAAACATCAGATTCACGAGAATCTCCCGGTTACGATCAGTCTGAAGAACATAGGGAAGAAGCCGGTTCTCATCCCGAATGCTTGGATCGCAACTACTTCTCTCTACGCCGAAGATTCGTCTGGCAAAGGATTGGTTGCCAACCCTATTCGCGAAATGCGGCTGCCACCGTCCTTGCCGGGCAGAGAATGTGACGATATGCGCAATTTGGAGCCTGGACAGACGGTGGAAAAAGTGAATCCCATAGCCGTATCTGAACTTGGAATTGAAACGTCCGGTATCTACAACATCCTCATCGGCTATCGTCCGAACGGGTACAACCGGGAACTGACGTGCGACGGTGCCTCGTTCTACGTGGGTTATCCGGAGGTTTCTATCGAGGTGGATATTTCGGAGCGCTAAGACCGGCTGCAAAACCTAGCATCATTCTCGATCGCCTGGCATGAGCTATGCGCTCACCACTCTGCTTCGTTTGCAAATTGCGTTGGAGTCAAACCATCCCCACCCAACCCTCCCCTTGAAGGGGAGGGCTTTGAGCATCAAGCCTTCCGCGCGTCGCGCCCGCCGCGCCAGCTGCGCTGCTTGTTAGCCGCCGCATGCGGCTTTGGCTGCTGGCCTTTCGGCCCCTGTGCATGCGGACGACGCGCATGATTCGGCTTGCGCGCAGCTTGGTTAGGCTTCGGCTGTCCGCCACCGCCGTTGCCGTCGAGGCGCAGCGGTGAACTCGGCTCGAAACCTTCGACATTCTCGATCGCGATGTCCTGCTTGAGCAGGCGGCGGATGTCGCGCAGCAGGCGCGCTTCGTCGTGCGAGACGAGCGAGACGGCGAGGCCTTCGGCGCCGGCGCGACCGGTGCGGCCGATGCGGTGGACGTAGTCCTCGGCAACCATCGGCAGGTCGAAGTTGATCACGAGAGGCAACTGGTCGATGTCGATACCGCGCGCGGCGATATCGGTGGCGACGAGTACGGTGATCTTGCCGTTCTTGAAATCGGCGAGTGCGCGCGTGCGCGCGTTCTGGCTCTTGTTGCCGTGGATCGCGGCGGTGCGCAGGCCGTGCTGATCGAGGAACTTGGCGAGCTTGTCCGAACCGTGTTTGGTGCGGCCGAACACGAGCGTCTGGCGGCGGCTGTCGCGGCTGAGCAGCTCAAGCAGCAGGTCGCGCTTGCGCGACGCGTCGACCGGATGCACGCGATGCGTAACCGTCGCGACGACGCTGTTGCGCGCGGCGATCTGCACTTCGGCCGGATCGCGCATGAACTCGCGCGCGAGCGCCTTGATCTGGTCGGCGAACGTGGCCGAGAACAGCAACGTCTGGCGATTCTGCTTCGGCAGCGCATTGAGCACGCGCTTCATCTGCGGCAGGAAGCCCATGTCGAGCATGCGGTCGGCCTCGTCGAGGACGAGGATTTCGATGCCCGAGACGTCGACCGTGCGCCGTTCGAGGTGGTCGATCAGGCGGCCCGGCGTGGCGATGAGGATGTCGACGCCGCGGCGCAGCGCGTCGATCTGCGGCCCCATGCCGACGCCGCCGAAGATCGTCGTCGCGAACACGCGCAGGTGCTTGGCGTAGGCGCGCACGTTCTCGTGGATCTGCGCGGCGAGCTCGCGCGTCGGGGTGAGGATGAGCACGCGCGGGCGACGCTTGCCGCCGACCGGCGCGGCGTCGGCGAACAGGCGCTGCAGCAGCGGCAGGGTGAACGCGGCGGTCTTGCCGGTGCCGGTCTGCGCGCCGGCGAGCAGGTCGCGGCCTTCGAGCACGAGCGGGATGGCGGCCTGCTGGATCGGCGTCGGCGCGTCGTAGCCTTGTTCGGCGAGAGCGCGCAGGATGGCGGGCGAGAGGCCCAGGGCTTCGAATGACATGTTTCAGTTCCTAAAATTCGCGCACAAGCGCGATCGGCCCGCAATGCGGACCGATAAAAAAATCCTCAGCGTTTCCGATAAGCCGCGCCGTGGGCTGGGCGGCGGGCCGGACGAATCCAGGTGCCTGCCGCAAGGGCGTCGTAGCCGGAGGATGCGGACTCGAGTCGAGCCCGAAACGGAAAGAGAAGCGACGCAGTGGATAAAGTATACCGCAGCGGTCAATCTGCCGCAATGGCCGCGAGCGGGGCAGGTAGCCGCGTCCTCCAGCTGGCGGTCCGTGGCTGCTCCGGCAAGGCGGAGTCGTGGAATAATCCATGCCCGTGCGATCAGTCGGCAATTCGCGGATGAAAAGATCGAACCACGAAGAACACGAAGCCAGAAAAACATTGATTTGCAGCCTTTCTTCGTGTCCTTCACGGCCGAGGCTCTTCTGCTTTTGGCAACTGATCGGATAAGCACGGAATCGTTCACGGCATCATGCGCATCACGATCGAAATCGAAACGAAGGACCTTGCGCGCTTCCACCAGTCGCTGAAGCGCTCGCGCCATGTGGCGCAGGAAGCCGACGAGGCGGATATTCTCGATGCGGCGAAGCAGGCGCTGGATTCGGCGCCGCTGGCCACTGCGCCGACCTATGTGCGCAAACGCATCGGCGGCGTGCAACGTCTGATCACGATGCTCGAGGACGACGCCTGGGCGCTGCCGGCGCCGTGCCGCATCGACGTGCTCGAGGCGCTGGTGTATTTCAGTGACCCCGAAGACCTGATTCCCGACGACATCGAGGTGATCGGCCTGCTCGACGATGCGATCATGCTCGAACTGCTGCTGCGCAAGCTTGCCCCCGTGCTGCGCGCCTACGCCGATTTCTGCAAGTTCCGCGACGAACTCGCCGCGACGCGACCCGCGACGCGGCATGAGTATGCGGCGAGCCTCGCGCGCAAGCGCGACGCGTTGCGCGCGAGGCTTGGCCGAAGCCGGCGCGCGGCGTAGGGTTACAGGCGTACGCGCCGCGCACCGCTGTAGTGCTTGTTCCAGTAGACGTTGCTCAGATAGTCCAGCCGCACCGTGCCGCCTTCGTTCGGCGCGTGCACGAAACGGTCCTGGCCGACATAGATGCCGACATGGCTAATGTCGCGGCCGGACGTGTTGAAAAAAACCAGGTCGCCACCCTGCAGCCGGTCGCGGCGCACGTCGGCGAGGTCGAGCGCGTACATGTCCTGCGTGGTCCGTGGCAGCGCGACTCCCGCAATCGTGCGGAACACGTAGACGACGAGGCCGGAGCAATCGAAACCGCTCTCGGGCGTGTTGCCACCCCAATGGTACGGCGTGCCGACGAGGCCGATCGCGCGGAACAGGATGTCGTTCGGGCTTGCGATCCCGCGCGGTGCGGGTGGTGGGGCGGGAGCGGGGCGCGTGCGCGGCCCTGCACAGGCCGCGAGCAACACGATCGCCAGGATCAGCGGGAGGGAACGAAGGCAGCGCATCGCCGCGCACGTTCCGGCAAAACCCGAGGCCTTGTCAATCGTTTGCGTCCCCGCACCGAATGGGCGTTCAGCCTGCCTGTATAATCGCGCACTTTGCAGACAATGATTCCATTCAAGGAAAAGCGATGAAGGCGGAAAAAAACAAGGTCGTTACCTTTCACTATCACCTCACCGACGAGACCGGAACGAAGGTCGATTCCTCGCATGATCGCGCCGAGCCGCTGACGATCCTGTTCGGTCACGGCCAGATCATCCCCGGCCTCGAGCAGGCGATGGAAGGCCACGAGGCGGGCGACAAGTTCGACGTGAGCGTGCCACCCGAACACGGCTATGGCGAGCGTCGCGAGGATTTCACCCAGCGCGTGCCGAAGAAATACTTCCGAGACGCCGACCATCTCAAGTCGGGCGATGCGACTGTGCTCAGCGTACAGGGGGGCGGCTATCGCCAGGTCGTTGTGCTCAAGGTCGGCTCCAGCGTGATCGACGTGGATCTCAACCATCCGATGGCCGGCAAGACCTTGAAGTTCGACGTCGAGGTCACCGACGTGCGCGACGCCACGCCCGAAGAGGTCGAGCACGGGCATGTGCACGGCGAGGGCGGGCACCACCACTGAGCCGGCACCGACCCCGGCGCCCGGCCGCGCGCAGTAGCGTTTGTTCAAATGCGCGCGGTGCGAAACCTGCGACCCTTGATACCGCTTGCGCGCAACCGGTTCAGCGCCTTGTCGGCGACACCGCGCGCGATGGCGACGTAGGAGCGTGTCGGGAAGATGTCGATCTTGCCGATCGCATCGGCGGCGAGGCCGGCGTCGCCGGTCAGCGCGCCGAGGATGTCGCCGGCGCGCAGCTTGTCGGTCTTGCCGCCGTCGATGCGCAGTGTCGCCATCGTGGCCGGCAGGCCGTCCTTCGCCTTCGCGTTCGGCGCGGGCAGTTTCGACCATTGCAGCCTGGCGTCGGGGTATCGTTCCAGCTCGCGTTTTTCCAGTTCGTGCGCGCGGTGCATTTCGCGCGGCGTGACCAGGTTCAGCGCGAGCCCGGTCTTGCCCGCGCGTGCGGTGCGGCCGATGCGGTGGCGGTAGATGTCGATATCGGGTGGCAACTCGTAGTTGACCACCGCGGCCAGGTCCTTGATGTCCAGCCCGCGCGCCGCGACGTCGCTGGCGACGAGCACGCGGCAGGAACGGTTGGCGAAGCGCACGAGTACCTCGTCGCGATCGCGCTGGTCGATGTCGCCGTGCAGTGCAAGTGCGGCGATGCCATGGCCGCCTAGCGCCTCGACCACGTCATCCACATCCCTGCGCGTATTGCAGAACACGACGCTGGACTCGGGCCGGTGATGCAGCAGCAGTGCGGCGAGCGCGGCCGGTTTGCGCGCGAGATCGATTTCGAAAAAATGTTCGTCGATGGCCGGGCGTTCGACGGCGTCGGCAATCGTCACCTCGAACGGGGCGCGCAGCGTTTTGCGTGCGATCTCGCGGATCGGTTCGGGAAATGTCGCCGAGAACAGCAAGCTTTGCCGCGACGGCGGCGTCTTGCCCACGATCTCGCGGATCGCCTCCTCGAAGCCCATGTCGAGCATGCGGTCGGCCTCGTCGAGTACGAGCGTGCGCAGCTTGACGAGACTGAGCGCGTGCTTGCGCAGCATCTCCTGCACGCGCCCGGGCGTGCCGACGATGACGTGCGAATCCTTGCGCAGGCTGGCAAGCTGCGGTGCGAGGGCGATGCCGCCGGTCAGGGTCAGCACCTTGAGGTTGGCGATGTCGAAGGCAAGGCGGCGTATCACCGATGCCACCTGGTCGGCGAGTTCGCGCGTAGGACAGAGCACCAGCGCCTGCGGTTTGACCAGGGCCGGATCGAGACGCTGAAGCAGGCCGAGGCCGAACGCGATCGTTTTGCCGCTGCCGGTCGGCGCCTGCGCAATCAGGTCGCGGCCGGCGAGCATGGCCGGCAAGGCCTGTGCCTGCACCGGCGTCATTGTCGTGAAGTCCAGCGTCGTCAGCGCCTTGAGCAGCGGCGCGGCAAGCGGGAGCGCGGAGAAGTCGGGCATGGGTCAGGGACTGGGATTGAGCGAAGGCGCGTCCACTACGCGGAATTTCCGGCCCTGTCGCGCCGCCATGCGCAGGGCGAGGCGATCGGGCAGCAGCTTGTTCAGCGCCTTGATCGCACGGTTGATGCGGCCGGGAATGTAGACCGCCTCGCCGCGTTCGACGGCGCCAAGACCTTCGCGCACGACGCGGTCGGCCGGCATCCACAACCATTTCGGCATTTGCGCGACGAGCGCACGCGAACCGGTGACGTCGTGGAACTCGGACCGGGTGAAGCCGGGACAGAGCGCGCAGACGTGGACGTTCCGGCCGCGATTTTCGAGCGCGAGCGCCTGCGAGAACTTGATCAGGTAGGCCTTGCTCGCCGCATACAACGTGTGCCCCGCGGGCGCGGGCACATGCCCGGCGAGCGAGGCGAGGTTGACGATGCGGCCGTAGTGCCGCTCGCGCATGCCGGGCAACAGGCGCCAGGCCAGTTCGGTCGGCGCGGTCATCAACACCTGGATGAAATCGGCGTGGGTCTGCCACGGTTGCGAGATCAGCGAGCCGGGCACGCCGTAGCCGGCGTTGTTGATCAGCACGTCGACGGCGAGGTCGCGCCGCGCGAGTTCGTCGCACAGCATCGCCGGCGCGTGCGGATCGGCGAGGTCGGCGGTTATGCAATCGACCTGCGCACCGTGCGCGGCCTTCAACTCCGCGGCGAGCGCGGCGAGGCGATCGGCGCGGCGCGCGGTCAGCACGAGGGCGTGGCCGGATGCGGCGAGCTGGCGCGCGAATTCCGCGCCGATGCCGGCCGAGGCGCCGGTGACCAGCGCGCGGCGTGGGTTGGATACAGCAGCAGGATCGGGACCGTTGTTCGTCATCTCCGCAGAATATCAGCTATCCCACGCGATCGCCCCGCGCGCTGCGTGCCGTCGTCAATGCGCCTGCAATTTTGCCAGCGCGCCGCGCGCACGCGCGGCGCCGGTACGGACGAGTTCGACGATGTCCTGGTTTTCCTCGTCGATCATTTCCGGAATCTGCGTGACCAGCGTGTTCGAGTTTTCGAACAGCGCGATCGCTTCGCGCTGGAGCGCGATGCGCTCGGCCAGCAACAGATCGACTTCCGCGCTGCGGCGCAAGCCGAATTCGGCCTTGAGCGCGTCGATCCACGCGCGTACCGCGATCATCTGGCGCTGCCCGGAAAGATAGCCGGGCAGTTGTTGCACTACCCGTTCGATCGCGGCGAGTTCTTCGAGTTGCGCGCGCGGCGACGCATTCGCACGCAATTCCATTTCCACCTGTTCCAGGCGCATGGCGATGCGGTTGACCATCGCGGTCGGCTGGCCCGGGTCCTGGCGCTGCATCTCATCGTCGTAGACGCGTGCCTTGCGATAGTAGGCGCGTGCCGCGTCGAAGTCGCCCGAATGCGCCGCGATCGTGGCGGCGGTGCTCGATTCGAGCACGAGGTTGACCAGGTTCTTGATGTCGCGCGGATCCGTCGCGTAGAGGGCTTCCTGCTGGCGGATCGAGTCTTGCGCATACGCCAGGGCTTTCGCCCGGCGTTGCGGGTCGTCGTGGTCCTCGAGCTGGGCGCGTGCGAGATAGAGCGATGTCGTCGCCAGCGAGTTGCCGGTGTCGTCGCGTTCCTTGTCGTCGCGGGCCGTGCGTTGCGCGGCTATGTAGCCCGCGAGGGCTTCCCTGAGCAGGGCGAGGCGCTGGCTCACGGGGATATCGATACCGGGCGATTTGGCGAATTCGGCTAGGGCCGTCGCGCGCGCGTGGGTCAGCGACGATGGCTCACCGGCGTCGGGCGCTTCGCGCGCCAACGCGGCGGCCATCTCGAAGTGGACTTTCGCCACATCGAATTTCTGCGCGTCGGCTTCGCTGCCGGCGAGCAGGGTTTGCGCCATGATGCGACGTTGCCGCGATGCTGCATCCGGCGGCGCCAGCGCCTCGGCCTGCTTGATCGAAGCGAGGGCGCGGCCCGCAGCATCGGAGCGTTGCGCCGGTGGCACGTACGCGCGCTCCTGCATCTGCGCAAGCTTGATGTAGCTGCTCGCGATCTCGAGCAGCAGCGCGCGGTTGTTGTCCGCGTCCGCGCCGAGCCGGTTGAGGTACTCGATGCCGGTGTCGAGCAGGATCTGCTGTGCCTTCGCCGTGCCGGGCACGTCGACGATCTGCAGGAACACATCGCCGATGAAGCGGTTGGCCAGGCCGCGCACGCTGTCGAAATGCCGTTCGGCGCGCGCCTTCTCCGCACGCGCGCTGCGCGCCTGCTGCAGGGCATAGGCCGACAGCGTGAGCAGGCTGGCGACGGCGAGCGTGCCGAGGGCGACGCCGAGGCAGTGGCGCACCAGGAACTTGCGCGCGCGATAGGCGAGGGCACCGTCGCGCGCGCGCACCGGGCGGTTGGCGAGATGGCGGCGCACATCGTCGGCGAACTGCTCGACCGAGGCATAGCGCCGCGCCGGTTCCTTGCGCAGCGCCATGAGCACGATCATGTCGAGGTCGCCGCGCAGCGCGCGGCGCAGACGTTCGGCATCCAGCGTCGGCGCGGTCGCCGCCGGATCGCGCCTGGACTCGGCCGTCGCGCTCGGCCGCAGCGGATCGGTGCTGACGATCTCGCGCACGAGGGCGTGCAACTGCGAGTTGTCCGAGCGGTACGGACTGCGCCCGGCGAGCAGGCGGTAGAGCAGCACGCCGAGCGAGTACACATCGCTCGCGGTCGTGATCGTCTCGCCCTTGACCTGTTCGGGGCTGGCGTATTCGGGCGTGAAGGCGTGGATCGTGGTCGTCCCGTCCCTGCCGTCGGCGCCGGGTTCGACGAGGCGGGCGATGCCGAAATCGAGCAGCTTCACCATGCCTTCGCGGTCGATGAGGATGTTGCTCGGCTTGAGGTCGCGATGCACGACCAGACGCTGGTGTGCGAACTGCACCGCCGCGCAGACTTCGCAGAACAGCTCCAGGCGTTCGCGCACGCCGAGCGCGCGCCGCGCGCAGTAGCGGTCGATCGGTTCGCCGTCGACGTAGTCCATGACCAGATAAGGCAGGCCGTCCTCGCTGCTGCCGCCGTCGATCAGGCGCGCGATGTTCGGATGGTCGAGGCCTGCAAGGATCTGGCGCTCCAAGCGGAAGCGCGCAGCGACCGCTTCGCCGCCGAGGTCGGAGCGGATCAATTTGATCGCAACTTCCTTGCGGTATTCGTCGTCGTCGCGCACGGCCTTGAACACGCTGCCCATGCCACCGCGCGCGACTTCGCCGACGATGCGGTAGGGGCCGAAGCGGCGGCCGACCCAGTTCGACCTCATGCCCGCGGCCGCGGCGGACTGCAGCAGGCGGGTGTCGACTTGCGGCGGTTGCTGGAGGAAATCGTCACCATCCGCGGCACTCGCGATCCACGCCAGCGCCTCGCGGCACAGCGCCTCATCGCTGCCGCAGCGCGCGCGCGCGCGCGCGTCGCGCTCGGCGACCGGCAAGTCCAGACATTCACCGACGATGTCGGTGAGCTTCTGCCAGCGTACGGAATTCATGATTCCCCAAAGCGGAAAGCGACCCAAAGCGGCTCACCCCGCACTCCCCCGCGGACCCCGATGAACCGATTGGCGTGATTCTACGCTCAAACGATTGCAGCGAATCTCATCCGCAGCCGCAAACTCGAATTGAAGCGCCTGGAGCAACGAGCGGCTGCGCGACTTTCAGGCATCGGCAAGCGGCCGACGAGGTTCGCTTCTTTGTCAGGCAACCTGGCGTTGCCATGTTTCCAATGGCGGAATGACTTCCTTATGGCGTGTTCGCAAACCAATTGTTCCAGTTTCCTTAATCGATCGTTGCAGCGCAACCGGTGCCGTGGGCATACCGTGCCGGCTCTGATCGCGCGCCTGCTGCTGGCCTGTGCGCTGCTGCTGCTATTTCCTGCGCGAGGTTCCGCGGGGAGCGACGGCAAGCCCGTATTCGGTGTTCTCAAATTCCAGGATGAAACCGGCGCACTGCCGTTCCAGGGCGGCATCGGACGTGTGCTGACCAACATTCTCGCCAACGAAATGGCGGCGCGGCCAGGCTTCACCGTGGTCGAGCGCCGGCGTCTGCAGGCGATCCTGGAAGAGCAGGATCTCGGTACGTCCGGTCGCCTGCGCCCGGGCGATGGAGCGCGCATCGGCGAACTGACCGGCGCGCAGTACCTGGTCATGGGCACCGTCACCGCGTTCGAGGAGGGCGTCGAGAAGAAAAGCGCGCGCGGTTCCTTCCGCGGCATCGGCGGTTCGCGCGAATCGAGCACGGCGTATCTGGCGATCGACCTGCGCGTGGTCGATACGACCACCGGCGAAATCGCGCAGGCCCGGACCATCGAAGGGCGTACGACCAGGACCGCATCGTCGGTCGGCATCGATGCGGGCATCGCCAGCTTTGGCTACGAAACGCTGCACAACGAGGCACTGGCCAAAGTCGTGCGTGCGGCGATCATCGAAGTCATCGACTACCTCGAATGCACGATGGTCAGGCGCGACGCCTGCATCGCGGTTTACGCGGACAAGGAACAGCGCCGTATCGAAGGTACGCGCAAGGCAATCAAATTCGACGGAGGCAACCGATGAACATCACCCGCTCACGACGCCTGCATGCTGCACCGGCGCGACTGCTCGCTGCCGTGCTGCTCGCCTGGGGTACGGCCGACGCGGCCACCGTGCTGGAATACGCGCACGATGGCGACTGCGCGACGGAATTCGAACGCATGGCGATCGACGGCCTGCGTGCGCGCGTGGACATGCGCATGGAAGGGATGCCGATGTCGACCCTGTTCGACGATGGTGAGCAGATCATGCACCAGCTGATGCACGAAACGCGCACGTACATGACGGTGGAGTCCGACGACGATGCCATCGATTTCACCAGCGATGTCGGCCGCAGCGTGTCGCTGTACGCCGAAAAGCAGACGAAAGCGGTTACCGGTATGGACAATGCGCAAGCCATGGCCGTGTTCCGCGACATGCAGGTTGCCGCGTGCCCGGAGATGGCCGGAATCGGTTTCTCCGACCCCGACTACGCGGATGCGGCGCAACTCTGCGCGGAAAAAATGGCAAGTGCACCCGCAGCCGCAGGCGTGGATCGCCGCCAGGCGATTGCGCAGCGGCTCAGGCAGCGCGAAGGCCGCCCCGCCGCATCTGCCGCGAAGGGTGCCGGCGCAGCGGTGAAATGGTCGACGACCACGGTCCGGCGCGCGGATGCATCCGAAACCGTCGATGCGCATGCCTGCATGCGTGAGCGGATCATGCGCGGCGACGTCGTGCTTCGGGAGGACTGCATGGCCGCGGTGGACTCGCTCGGGCTGGACCCGCGCGCGCAGCGTCGGCTCAAGCGCATTGCCGCAGTCGGCAAAGGCATGAGTGCAGGCGTCGCCAGTCTGTATCCGCAGGCAGAGATGGATCGCGTCGGGCCCCCGGCGATCAGTATCGAACGAATCTGTCATCGCGATGGTGCGGTCAGTGGTCATGCGCGCCTGCGCATTCGCACGGATACCGCGATCGACGCCAGCATCTTCGAATTGCCCCCGGGCTATGCGCCGATGCAGATGGCGCGCCCCAGTGATACCGCGCCGACGCAACAGCTCGATTTGTTGCAACCGTCCGGTTCGCTGCAGCGTTGAGGCGCACAACGTCGGCCAGTCACCCCAACGCCTGGGATGGCTCAAGCCGACGCCGCTGTGGCCATGGCGAATGCCGATGAGCCGATTTTCCCTTTTCTACGCTCAGAGGATTGCAGCGAGCCCATTCGGGATCGCTAACCGATAAGGAAACCGCCATGTCCCACGCATCGTCCGCTTTCCCATCCGCCGGCACCACGCGTACGCCGGGGCGCCGCCTGCGCACGCTGGGCGCTGCGGTCGCGCTCGCCGTCACCAGCGCAGCCGGTGCCGCCGACGCGCCGAAGCCTTCCGCAGCGCGCGGCCCTGTCGCGCAGTACTGGATGGATCTGGCCACCTACAACCTGATGGGCATGGACGAGATGCCGCAGATGGGCGGCATCGCCGGCAGCATGATGAGCGGCATGATGGGCACACGTGCCGCGCCGGGGCGCGACGGGCGTCACGCCAAGGGCGTCGGCAACTTCGGCATGACCAAGTACGCTGGCATGCCGGGCAGGCAAATCGATATCGCGCTGTACACCGCGAACAAGCCGGCCGGCACGAGCGCGACGCAGCAGACACCGGAGCGTGCCGATGTCGGTGCGGAACCGTTGCATCTGGTCACGCCGCCGCGCGAAGGCAACAGCGGCGGCGGCGAAGAGGCGTCCTGGCCCGAGCGCCCGCGCGGTCGCATCCTGTTCTACTGGGGCTGCAGCGCGACGGTAAAACCGGGCCAGCCGCGCGTGATCGACATGGGCAAGTTCTCCACGCAGGAGTACGCCGGTTTCATGCAGGGTCGCGGCGTGACTGACCGCGGCGCGCGTGCCGAACCGGGCTATGCGATCTGGCCGAACGACCGCGAGAACTCACGCGTCGCGCGCGACGCTTCGCTCGTCGGCGAGCATGTCGTCCGCGGTGACGGGGTGCCGGACAACCTGAAATTCACCCTGTCGCGCGACCAGGATTTCATGCCAAGCCTCAAGCTCGATTCGGGCGGAAAACTCGCTGATTCGATCCGCGTGCACTGGCCATCGATTGCGCAAGCGCGCGCCTATCTGCTCACCGCCACGAGCGCGAGCGAGGACAAGTCCGGTGCGCCCGATCTCGTCCTGTGGAGTTCGTCCGAGCTGCCCGATCCGGGCACGGGCCTGATGAACTATGCCTCGAACGCGAACGTCGACAAGTGGTTGCGCGAGAAGGTCCTGCTTGCGCCGACGCAGACCGAGTGTGCGGTGCCGGCCGGCATCTTCGCCAAGGCCGGGACCGCGATGCTGCAGGGCATCGCCTACGGCAACGAAGCGAACTTCTCGTATCCGCCGAAGCCGGCGAGTGCGCCCGCAACTTGGTCGCCGGACTGGGTCGCACGCGTGCGCAACAAGTCGGTGGCGATGAACATGCTCGGTGAGAGCGCCGCATCGATGAGTGGCCGCAGTCGCGACGAAGACGCTGGCCGCGACGGCGACGGGGAGGACCGCGGCAAGCGTGGCGAGAAGAAAGGTCCGGTCGACGCGCTCAAGGGTCTGTTCGGGCACTGAGGCCGCAGCCGCACGGGCATGCCGTCCACCTGCCTGATGCGTTGCGACCAGCCGGGAATGCGAATTCATTCGAGCGAAGCGCTGCCGCAGACGCCGCTCGAGGCGCATGGCGGATGTCGGTGCCGCCGTAACCCGTGCAGCAGCCGCGCTCAGACCGGTGGGCCGACCTGCGCCGCATCGAGTTCGCGGCGCAGGAACAGCCGAGCCATGGTCCAGTCGCGCTTGACCGTGGCCGGCGAAAGGCCCAGCGCCTGCGCGACTTCCTCGATGGCGAGGCCGCCGAAGTAGCG
>NZ_DBNHDN010000015.1:0-6216 GCF_057139185.1 Rudaea sp.
GCGCGGGCGTGGTGGCGAAGATCATCAAGTGACGACACGGCGCGCTCGCGTGTGAAGCGCGGGCGCGTTTGCCGGGATGTCATACCCGCGCGCTTCTGGCGGGGATTTCGCGACTCTTGTTTTTCCGCCGCACAAAAGCAAAGGCACTGGATTCCCGCCAAACGCGTGCGGGAATGAAGAGTCAAAAGGCAAGGCGGTCAAGGCTGCCTTGAGGAACAAACGACCACACGCCAGTAGCTCAATTGGCAGAGCAGCGGTCTCCAAAACCGCAGGTTGGGGGTTCGAGTCCCTCCTGGCGTGCCAGCGTTGTACAGCCCGGCCGAACGGCTGGTTTTTGATTTCCATCGCCAGGCGGGCGGCGGAAATGCAGGTTGAGACGGTGTAGCGGCTTTGGGCCTCGCCAGAAACTTATGAATACGAAAGTTGAACAGGCGGGTGGTAATTCCGCTGCCGACATCGCGAAACTCGTCGTTGCGCTGCTGATCCTGAGCGCGTCGATTTTCGCGTACTACTGGTACAACGATCTTCAGACCTGGCAGCGCCTGCTGATGCTGCTCGCCGGCTTTGCTGCGTCGGGTGCAATCGCGTTTTTCACGCATTCGGGCCGCGCGGCGAAGGATTTCCTTGGCGAGTCGTTGTTCGAGCTGCGCAAGGTCGTGTGGCCGACGCGGCAGGAAACGATCCAGACCACACTCGTGATCTTCGTCGTCGTCATCGTGCTCAGCCTGATCCTCGGCCTGATCGACCTGCTGCTGAAGTGGGCGATCCTCGACGGTGTGCTGAAAGGCGGTTAATCGAAAAGTCCGGTCAGGATGGCCGGTTCTTGATTTTCGCGATCAGGGATGAACGCAAAGGTAATGGTGACCATGGCTAAGCGTTGGTATGTGGTTCATGCCTACTCGGGTTTCGAGCATCAGGTTGCGCGCACGCTGAAGGATCGCGTGGCGCGCGCCGGCATGCAGGACAAGTTCGGCGACGTGCTCGTGCCGACCGAGGAAGTGGTTGAGATGCGCGGTGGTCAGAAACGGCGCAGCGAGCGCAAGTTCTTCCCGGGCTACGTGCTCGTGCAGATCGAGACGAACACGGACAACAAGGCGATCAAGATCGATGACGAGTCCTGGCATCTGATCAAGGAGACGCCGAAGGTGATGGGTTTCATCGGCGGCACCGCCGACCGCCCGTTGCCGATCAAGGATTCGGAAGCGGACGCGATCCTGCAGCGCGTGCAGGAAGGCGTCGAAAAGCCGCGGCCGAAGGTGCTGTTCGAACCGGGCGAGATGGTGCGCGTCACCGAGGGTCCGTTCAACGACTTCAATGGCGTGGTCGAGGAAGTGAATTACGAGAAGAGCCGCCTGCGCGTGGCGGTGCTGATTTTCGGGCGTTCCACGCCGGTCGAACTCGAGTTCGGCCAGGTGGAGAAGGCCTGAGGGCCGGGACTCGAGTCCCGAATCAAAGCGAAAGGAGGAGTCCCGCAGTCGCAAGACGTGCAGACGCTTGAACTCCAGGAGTTAACACAATGGCAAAGAAAGTAGTTGGCTACATCAAGCTGCAGGTGAAGGCCGGTCAGGCCAACCCCTCGCCGCCGGTTGGTCCCGCGCTCGGTCAGCGCGGTCTCAACATCATGGAATTCTGCAAGGCGTTCAACGCCGCGACGCAGAAGATGGAACCCGGTCTGCCGATCCCGGTGATCATCACCGCTTACTCGGATCGCAGCTTCACCTTCATCATGAAGTCGCCGCCGGCGTCGATCCTGTTGAAGAAGGCCGCGGGCATCACTTCGGGCAGCAAGCGTCCCAACACCGAGAAGGTGGGCAAGGTGACGCGCAAGCAGCTCGAGGAAATCGTCAAGGTCAAGCAGGCGGACCTCACCGCTGCCGATCTGGATGCCGCCGTGCGCACCATTGCGGGCAGCGCGCGCAGCATGGGCCTCAACACGGAGATCTGACCATGGCAAAGATTACGAAACGCATCAAGGCGATGCAGGGCAAGGTCGCCGAAGGCAAGATCTACGCGATCGATGAAGCCTTCAAGATTCTGAAAGACAACTCGAAGACCAAGTTCGTCGAGTCGGTCGACGTGGCGATCCGCCTCGGCATCGACGCGAAGAAGTCCGACCAGGGCGTGCGCGGCTCCGTGCTGCTGCCGCACGGCACCGGCAAGACCGTGCGCGTCGCGGTGTTCTGCCCGGCCGGCGAGAAGGCGGAAGCGGCCAAGGCCGCCGGCGCCGACGCCGTGGGCATGGACGATCTCGCCGAGAAGATGCAGGCCGGGGACTTGAATTACGGCCGCGTCATCGCCACTCCCGATGCCATGCGCGTCGTCGGCAAGCTCGGCCAGTTGCTCGGTCCGCGCGGCCTGATGCCGAACCCGAAGGACGGCTCGGTCACCGCCGACGTCGTCACCGCGGTGAAGAACGCGAAGGCTGGTCAGGTGAAGTTCCGCAACGACAAGGCGGGCATCGTCCATGCCTCGATCGGCAAGGTGAACTTCGATGTCGTCGCGCTGAAAGACAACCTGAATGCGCTGATCGCCGATCTGAACAAGGTCAAACCGTCGACCGCGAAGGGCGTGTACCTGCAGAAGGTCTACGTTTCGAGCACGATGGGCCTGGGCATCCAGGTCGATCAGGCCTCGTTGTCGGCGTGAGTTTTTTTCGTCGTTCCGGCCAGGGCCGGAGTGACGTGTACCAATTTTTGAGGGCGCCCGGGATCGGCAACGAAACCGGGAGCCGTCAAAGACCGCAGGTGGTTGCGGTGTCGCCGCAAGGAAGTACTCGCCAGGCACAGGACGTGCGATTCGCGGCGAGCGGCATCGGGCCTTAATGGAAAGGGAAAGCAACCTGCGTAGATGGTGTTGCCCGTGAGATATCTCGAACGGCCACCAGTTCGGCATCGTCGGATGCCAGCGGGTCCGCAAGGAGGCGGACTCGAATGAATGGCGGAGCGATACCCGCAGGCAAGCGCGGGGACCGTTCCACTGAAGAAAGGTAAAGCAATGGCGCTCAATCTTGAGCAAAAGAAAGTCGTCGTTGCCGAACTGGCGAATGTGGCCGCCAAGGCTCACTCGTTGGTCGCCGCCGAGTACGCAGGTCTTACCGTGGCGCAGCTCACCGAGTTGCGCAAGAAGGCACGCCAATCCAAGGTTTTCGTGAAAGTCGCGAAGAACACCCTGGTGCGGCGTGCAGTGGAAGGCACCGACTACGCCGTCGTCAAGGACGCGCTGGTCGGCCCGATGCTGTACGCCTTTTCCGAGGAAGACCCGGGTGCTGCAGGCCGGTTGGTCAAGGAGTTTTCCAAGGCAAACGAAAAGCTGGTCCCCAAGGTCGTCGCGATCGGTGGGCAGATGTTCCCGGGCTCTCATGTCGAGAAGCTCGCGTCGCTGCCGACCCGTGAGCAGGCCTTGTCGATGCTGCTCGGCGTGATTCAGGCGCCGATCACCAAGCTGGTCCGCACGCTGGCCGAACCCGCCGCGCAGGTCGCGCGCGTGGTTGCGGCGGTACGCGACCAGAAGGCCGCCGGCTGATCGCACATTCTTGCCATAAGGCAGATACGGAATGAGTCCCGGGTCGACGCACATTTTCGTGCAGTCCGGGGCATCAACATCCCTGTTTCATTTATCGAGGTAAATCACAATGGCCGTTACGAAAGAAGAAATCGTTGATGCAATCGCCAACCTGAGCCTGATCGACGTCACCGATCTGGTCAAGTTGATGGAAGAGAAGTTCGGCGTGTCCGCCGCCGCCCCGGTCGCCGTCGCCGCCGTTGGCGGTGCCGCCGCCGCTGCCGCTCCGGCGGAAGAGAAGACCGAGTTCACCGTGGTTCTGAAGGCTTCGGGCGAGAAGAAGGTCGAAGTGATCAAGGCCGTGCGCACGATCACCGGTCTGGGCCTGAAGGAAGCCAAGGACCTCGTCGAATCCGCTCCCGCCACCGTGAAGGACGGCGTGAACAAGGACGATTCCGCGAAGTTCAAGAAGGAACTCGAAGCCGCTGGCGCAACCGTCGAGATCAAGTGACGCCAGGATGGCGTCATCCCGGACAGCATATGGACGTGCGTTGATCCGGGATCCAGCTTTTGATGAGCAAAGAAGCAAAGACAAAAACTGGATTCCCGCTTCCGCGGGAATGACGAGCATCAGCCTGGGGGCGCAAGCCCCCGGGCTTTGTTCGTTGTGCTACGCGCAAGACGGCAGACAGAAGATGTGAAGCTCCCGGGGTTCGAAACGATTCACCGAAAGACCTGTGTTTCCGCCCCGCTTCACGTCTTCTGTCTGACGCCTTCTTCTCCCCCAAGCCGATCCGTTCCGTGGATCGGCGCATAACTCTCCAAGGTGGTGCCCGCCATGTCGACAACCTACTCCTTCACCGAAAAGAAGCGCATCCGCAAGGACTTCGGCAAGCGTCCGCAAGTGCTCGGCGTGCCGCCGCTGCTTGCGATCCAGACCGATTCCTATCGCGAGTTCCTGCAGGAAGGCATGGACGTCAAGACGCGCGCAGACCACGGCCTGCATGCGGCGCTCAAGTCGGTGTTCCCGATCGTCAGCTACTCGGGCAATGCCGCGCTCGAATACGTCAGCTACCGCCTCGGCGAACCGGCGTTCGACGAGCGCGAATGCCGTTCGCGTGGCATGAGCTACGGCGCGCCGTTGCGCGTGCTCGTGCGTCTGGTGATCTACGACAAGGAGTCGCCGGCGTCGAACAAGGCGATCAAGTACGTCAAGGAGCAGGAGGTCTACATGGGCGAATTGCCGCTCATGACCGACACCGGTACCTTCATCATCAACGGCACCGAGCGCGTCATCGTCTCGCAACTGCACCGCTCGCCGGGCGTGTTCTTCGACCACGATCGCGGCAAGACGCACAGCTCGGGCAAGCTGCTGTACTCGGCGCGCATCATCCCTTACCGTGGTTCCTGGCTCGATTTCGAGTTCGATCCGAAGGACGCGTTGTTCACGCGCATCGACCGTCGCCGCAAGCTGCCGGTGACGCAGCTGTTGCGCGCGCTCGGCTACAACAACGAGGAAATCCTCGACATCTTCTTCGAGAAGAACGTCTTCCACCTCGACAAGAAGGAAGGCGCGAAGCTCGAGCTCGTCGCCGAGCGCCTGCGCGGCGAAACGCTGAATTTCGACGTCAAGGCCGGCGACAAGGTCATCGTCGAGGCCGGCAAGCGTATCACCGCGCGCCACGTGCGCCTGTTGCAGGATGCCAAGCTCAAGTCGCTGGAAGTTCCGGACGAATACCTCATCGGTCGCATCCTCGCGCACGACATCGTCGATGCGAAGACCGGCGAACTGCTCGCAGCGGCCAACGCCGAGATCGACGCGACGCATCTGGCCAACTTCCGCAAGGCCGGCATCGACAAGATCGGCACGCTCTACGTCAACGATCTCGACCGCGGTCCATACATCTCGAACACGCTGCGCATCGATTCGACCAAGACGCCGCTTGAGGCGCTGGTCGAAATCTACCGCATGATGCGCCCGGGCGAGCCGCCGACCAAGGAAGCGGCGCAGAACCTGTTCTTCAACCTGTTCTTCACGTTCGAGCGCTACGATCTCTCGGCCGTGGGCCGCATGAAGTTCAACCGTCGCGTCGGCCGCAAGGAGACGACCGGAACGGGCGTGCTGTACGACTCGAAGTACTTTGGCGCGCGCAACGACGCGGAGTCGAAGTCGCTGGTCGAGAAGTATGGCAAGACCTCGGACATCCTCGATGTGCTCAAGGTGCTCGTCGATATCCGCAACGGCCGTGGCACGGTGGACGACATCGACCATCTCGGCAACCGCCGCGTGCGTTCGGTCGGCGAGATGGCCGAGAACGTGTTCCGCATCGGTCTCGTGCGCGTCGAGCGCGCGGTGCGCGAGCGCCTGTCGCTGGCCGAGGCCGAAGGCCTGACCCCGCAGGATCTGATAAATGCCAAGCCGGTCGGTGCGGCGATAAAGGAGTTCTTCGGCTCCTCGCAGTTGTCGCAGTTCATGGACCAGAACAACCCGCTGTCGGAAGTGACCCACAAGCGCCGCGTCTCCGCGCTGGGCCCGGGCGGCCTGACCCGCGAGCGTGCTGGCTTCGAAGTGCGCGACGTGCACCCGACCCATTACGGCCGAGTCTGCACCATCGAAACGCCGGAAGGCCCGAACATCGGCCTGATCAATTCGCTGGCCGTGTACGCGCGCACCAATGGCTACGGCTTCCTGGAAACGCCGTACCGCAAGGTCGA
>NZ_DBNHDN010000016.1:0-107515 GCF_057139185.1 Rudaea sp.
AAAAGGTACGCCGGGGATAACAGGCTGATACCGCCCAAGAGTTCATATCGACGGCGGTGTTTGGCACCTCGATGTCGGCTCATCACATCCTGGGGCTGTAGCCGGTCCCAAGGGTATGGCTGTTCGCCATTTAAAGTGGTACGCGAGCTGGGTTCAGAACGTCGTGAGACAGTTCGGTCCCTATCTGCCATGGGCGTTGGATGTTTGAGAGGGGCTGCTCCTAGTACGAGAGGACCGGAGTGGACGTATCTCTGGTGTTCCGGTTGTCACGCCAGTGGCACTGCCGGGTAGCTATATACGGAAGCGATAACCGCTGAAAGCATCTAAGCGGGAAGCGCGCCTCAAGATGAGACATCCCGGAGCTTAAGCTCCCTGAAGGAACCATCAAGACTAGGTGGTTGATAGGTCGGGTGTGTATCGCAGTAATGCCGAGCTAACCGATACTAATGATCCGTGTGGCTTGATCATATAACTCAAAGTCGCTTTGGCTTTGAGAGGACTCACTGAGAACTCGCCAAGCAATTGACTCAATGCACGTCGCTCGAGAGAGCTCGACGCAAGTTACGTCCCAGGTCCCAATGCAGGGTTGCGCCGATTCGGGTTCGAATCCGGCAGCAACTCCAACGATTCCCTGGCGGATACAGCAGTGTGGTCCCACCCGTTCCCATCCCGAACACGGAAGTGAAACGCACCCGCGCCGATGGTAGTGTGGCTTAAGCCATGCGAGAGTAGGTCACTGCCAGGGGCTTCATCCAAAAACCCTCGAGTCGAAAGGCTCGAGGGTTTTCTATTTGGGCATTTTGAACCGGCCCGGGGCGTCGTGCATGACCTGCCCGTGGAGATTTTTCAGAGACGACTAAGTAGACCTCATCCGGCGTCAGGCCGGCTGCGCCGTTCGCGCCGCGCCTGCGGCGCAGCGCTCGTGATCTACGGCTCGGTAAGCGGCTTCTAACCCGTCGTCGTGGTTTGCAGAGGAGCTGTCGAGCTGCCAAGGAAATCCAGCATCGCTGCAGCCACCGGGCGGGCATCTTCCAGATGCAGATGATGGTTGCCGGGCAGGCTCACGAGGTTCAGCTTCGGTATCTGCGCGGCGCGCGCGAGCATCGGGCTTTCGGGAATCTGCATCGCAATCGGTTCGGCGAGGACGAACAGCGTCGGCGCCTGCACCCCGGCGAGGATCGCAAGTACCTGGTCTTCGGAGAAACGCTGCGGCGAAGCCGGCATCAGGCGTGGATCGGACGACCACGACCAACCGCCCTCGACTTTGCGGATACCGCGCAGCACGAGCACACGTGCCGCGGCATCCGACAAATCGCCGGCCTTGCGCCTCGCTGCAACGGCGATCTCGATGTCGGCGAACACGCGCAACTCCTTGCCCGCATTCTCGCGAGATTGCACGATGCCCTTCCGCAGTTGCTCCAGCGATTTTTCGACCGGCGCGCTGACCGCGCCGGCGACTTCGATCAGGAACAGTGTCTCCACGCGTTCGGGAAACGCCGCGGCGACAAAGCTCGCGATGCCGCCGCCCAGCGAATGGCCGAGCAAACTGAATTTCTTCCAGCCCAGCGCATCCGCCGTCGCCAATACATCATCGAGATAGTCGACGAAGTGGTAGCGCACGCCGGCTGGCCGATGCTGCGAGCGGCCGTGACCTGGCAGGTCGATTGCGACGACATGGAAGTGTGCGGCGAGCAACGGCGCGAGCGCGTCGAAGCTGGCCGCATTGTCGAGCCAGCCGTGGATGGCGATCAGTGGCGGCAAAGCCGCATCGCCCCACTCCTTTGCCGCCAGTCGCAGGTACGGCGTGACTATCGTGCGTTCACGTGTGCGCATGAGTGGATTGCGTCCAACCTTGCAGATGCCGCCCGATCAGCACGGCGAGCGCATCGACATGCGCTTGCCCGGCATTGAGCGCGGGAATGTAGTCGAGCGACTCACCGCCGGCCGCGATGAAACGATTGCGGTCGCGGATTGCGATTTCCTCCAGCGTTTCCAGGCAGTCCACCGCAAAGCCGGGACAGAGCACTTGAACTTTGCGCACGCCCGCGCCAGGCCAGCGATCGAGTAACTCCTCGGTGTACGGCTGGATCCAGGCTTCGCGTCCGACGCGTGACTGGAAGCCCAGCACGCATTCTTCCTCGCTCAATCCGAGTTTGGCGCGCAGCAATTGCGCGGTCCCGCGGCAATGATCGAGATATGGATCGCCATGATCGATGCAGCGTCGCGGCAAACCATGGAACGACAGCAACAGCTTCTGCGCACGACCGTGTTGTCGCCAGAAATCGCGCACGCTTCCTGCAAGCGCATCTATGTAACGGGCATCGTCGTGATAGTCATTGACGAAGCGCAACTCAGGTGGCCAGCGCAATGCCTGCAGCGCACGCGTCGCAGCGTCGAATGCCGAGCCGGTCGAGGCGGCGGAGTACTGCGGATACAGCGGTAGCACGAGCAGACGTCGCACACCCTGCGCGTGCAGGCGTGCGATCGTCTCGTGCATGGATGGATTGCCGTAGCGCATGGCCAACTCGACCAGCACGCCTGCCGGCTCGAACCGCTTGCGCAGGTTTGCGGCCAGCGCGTGGCTGTGGACGAGCAACGGCGAGCCTTGCCCGGTCCAGATGCCCGAATAGGCATGGGCCGAGCGCGCCGGACGCACGCGCAGGATCACCCCGTGCAGGACCGGCCACCACAACCAGCGCGGCGTTTCGATCACTCGCGGATCGGAGAGGAATTCCGCGAGGTAGCGACGCACCGCGGCCGGCGTCGGCGCATCGGGCGTGCCGAGATTGATCAGCAGCACCGCGGCATTCGTGACGGGCACGTGTCCGGAGGCCTCTCCAAGCGAGATAATGTTGCTCATCGCGCGATTATACGTGTGCGTCCCGCGGGCCCGGTTGTCGACATGTTCATGCGCGCCGGGTTACTTTCAGTGGATTGCCGCATCGAGGATATGTAAGTGAAAAGCTGGCTACTCTTTCTTGCACTGACCTTCGGCTGCGTCTCGGCTGCGTCCGCCGGCGAGGCGGAAAACCAGCGCGCGGCCAACGCCGTGCGCGTGCTGCGCGATCTGACCCAGGCGCCCGACAAGGGTCTGCCGTCCGACATGATCGCCAACGCATATGCGGTTGCGGTGATTCCGGATGTGATCAAGGCCGGTCTGGTGATCGGCGGTCGCCATGGCCTGGGACTGATCTCGGTGAAGACCGACAATGGAACCTGGAGCAATCCGAGCTTCATTTCGATGTCGGGCGGCAGCATCGGCTTCCAGGCCGGGGTGTCCTCGACCGACGTGATCCTAGTGTTTCGTACCCAGCGCGGCGTCGATTCGATCGTGCATGGCAAGTTCACTCTCGGCGCGGATGCCTCCGCCGCGGCCGGCCCGGTCGGGCGCAGCGCGCAGGCATCGACGGACGCGCAGATGAAGGCGGAGATCTTTTCCTACTCGCGTGCGCGCGGACTGTTCGCAGGTGCCGCACTCGACGGCTCGGTGATCTCGATCGACAACGACGCGAATGCCGCGGTCTACGGTGCCGGAGTGACGCCGCGGCGCATCTTCGCCGGCGGCGTCAGCAATGTGCCGAACGCGATCGTCGACTTCCGCGACCGGCTCGAGGAATACGGGCACTAAGGCTTCCCCGGCGCCGATGCGATATCATCCCATCCCTCGATTGCAACGGTTTTCGGAGGGTTTATGGGTGGTTTCAGCATCTGGCATTGGCTCATCCTGCTCGTCATTGTCGCCCTCGTATTCGGTACGAAGCGGTTGCGCAACATCGGCGAAGACGTCGGTCAGGCGATCAAGGGCTTCAAGAAGGGCATGGCCGATCCAGACGACCAGGCGCAATTGAAGGCGGATCCGCCGGCGCAAGCCGACAACGCGCAAACCAAGGCCGACAAGGTCGATTCGCACTGACCGACGCCGACAATCCCGTCATGTTCGATTTCAGTTTCGGCGAAATGGGCCTGATCGCGGTCGTCGCCCTGCTCGTGCTCGGCCCCGAGCGCCTGCCGCGCGTGGCGCGCACCGCAGGCGCGCTCGCCAGGCGCGCGCGCAACAGCTGGCAGAGTGTGCGTGATGAGATCGAGCGCGAGCTGCAGGCAGAGGACCTCAAGCGCAGCATCGAGGATGCCAAGAACGCCGCCGCTGACCTGCAGAACGACATCCGCGGTGCTTCGGCCGAAGTGCGTTCATCGATCGAGCAGACTGCCGCCGACGTCGAGGCCGCAGGCACTGCTTCGTCCGTCCCGGCGCAACCACCGAATTCAGCCCAGGACGCCATCGGTCATGAGCAACGCTGAATCCGGGGACGAGGGCGAGCAGAGCCTCATCTCGCACTTGATCGAACTACGCGAACGTCTGCTCAAGGCGGTCGTGGCGGTGATGGTCGTGCTGCTGTGCCTGTTGCCGTTCGCGAACAAACTCTACGGCTGGTTGGCGCTGCCGCTGGTCGCGCATCTTCCGCACGGCGGATCGATGATCGCGATCGAGGTGATCTCACCGTTCCTGATTCCGGTCAAGTTCGCCTTCTTCGTCGCGCTCGTGCTCGCGATGCCGGTGGTGCTCTACCAACTCTGGGCCTTCGTCGCGCCCGGCTTGTACAAGCATGAGAAGCGCTTCGCGGTGCCGATTCTCGTCTCGGCGGTGATTTTGTTCTATATCGGTTGCGCCTTCGCCTACTTCCTCGTGCTGCCGGCCGTGGCGAAGTTCACGGCCGGCTTCGCGCCGGCCGGTGTGACCGTGTCGCCCGACATCGGCAAATATCTGGATTTCACCTTGCTGCTGTTCCTCGCCTTCGGTCTGTGCTTCGAGATTCCGGTGGTATTGTTGATTCTCGTTCTCGTCGGCGTGGTGACGCCGGCGCAGCTGGCCGAAAGCCGCCGCTATGCGATCGTGGGCGCATTCGTGGTCGCCGCGTTCCTGACTCCGCCCGACGCGCTGTCGATGCTGATGCTCGCGATTCCGATGTGCGTGCTCTACGAGCTCGGCATCATCGGCGCACGCCTCCTTACCCGCGCACAACCCGAACAACGACCGGACGTGACGCGGACCTAGGCGCGGCCACGCGCTGCCGACTTTGTATCATTGTGAAAATTTGCACCGTGCTGCGGCCGCACGTTGCTTTTCACTCATCCCTGTATACAATGTTTGCGCAATCTTCTCGAAGCTGTTTACCCCTATCCGGAGCTTCCTATGGCAAAGAACGAAGAAGAGACCCGCGACGCTTCGTTGCGCGTTTCCAAGAAAGTACGCGATGCGCTCAAGGCTGCTGCGGCGAATGCGGGCCGGCCTTTGTACGACGTGACCAACGAGGCGATCAACAATTTCCTCGCCAAGGCTGCGACGACGCGCAAGGCGAAGAAGTAAGCAAGGCCCACGAATCGCACGATCCGCAGCGCGATCGCTGCGGCAGGGGAAAGCAAAGCGGCCATGCGGCCGCTTTTTTTGTCGCGGGCTTGTAAAATGCTGCTTTCTATACAACACAGCATCCACCGGTTCATTCGACCGGCGGCAGCACTCCGATCACCTCGGGTATCGTCGTGACCCCGCGTGCGACCTGCGCCGCCGCCGACACACGCAACGGCCGCATGCCTTCGGCGAGCGCGGTTTCGGTCAGCCGGCCGAGATCGATCTCGGGCTGGATCATGCGCCGGATCGGCGCGGAAATGCGCATCATTTCGTAGATGCCGGTGCGGCCGAGGAAACCGGTGTTGCGGCATTCCAGGCAGCCGGTCGGGCCATAGACGCGCGCAGGCGGCGGGATGCCCCAACGATGCACCAGCGCATCCCAGGCGCGCGCGTCGAGCGCGGTCTCCGCCTTGCAGTGCGGACACAGCGTGCGCACGAGGCGCTGGGCGACGACGCCGGTCAGCGTCGACTGGATCAGGTAGTGCGGCGCGCCGAGGTCGAGCAGGCGCGGCAGCGCGCTCGGCGCATCGTTGGTATGCAAGGTCGACAACACGAGATGGCCGGTCAACGAGGCCTGGATCGCCATCTGCGCGGTCTCGAGGTCGCGGATCTCGCCGACCATGATGATGTCCGGATCCTGGCGCATCAGCGTGCGCACGCCCGTCGCGAAATCGAGATCGATCGATGTCTGCACCTGCATCTGGTTGAATTCAGGTGAAACCATTTCGATCGGGTCTTCGACCGTACAGACGTTGATGTCGGGCGTCGCCAGGTGCTTCAGCGTCGAATACAATGTCGTCGTCTTGCCCGAGCCGGTCGGCCCGGTGACGAGGACAATGCCGTGCGGCCGCTCGACCAAGCCACGCCAGATCAGTTCCTCGTCCATCGAGAAGCCGAGCTGGCGGAACTCCTTGACCACGATGTCCGGGTCGAAGATGCGCATGACGACCTTCTCGCCGAACGCCGTCGGCATCGTCGACAGGCGCAGTTCGACTTCGCGGCCGCCGCCGGAGCGCGTCTTGATGCGGCCATCCTGCGGGCGGCGCTTCTCGGCCAGATCCATGCGACCGAGGATCTTCACGCGCGCGGTCACCGCGGTCATCACCGGCGTCGGCAGCTCGAACACCTTGTGCATCACGCCGTCGATGCGGAAGCGGATCGGGCTCGTGTCGCGGCGCGGCTCGAGGTGGATGTCGGAGGCGCGCTGTTCGAACGCGTATTGCAGCAGCCAGTCGACGATGTGCACGACATGGCGGTCATCGGCACCGACATCGCCCGATTTGCCCAATTCCAGCAACTGCTCGAAATTGAGGATGGCGTTTGTGTCGGTCTTCGCGTCACGCGCCTTCTGGATCGAGCGCTGCACGCCATAGAACTCGACCAGGTAGCGTTGCAAGTCGACCGGATTGACCACGACGCGGCGCACTTCGCGACGCAGGATATGGCCGATATCCGCCAGCCAGCGCGTGTCGAACGGTTCGCAGCTGGCGATCGTCACCTGCTGCGCGCTGACCTCGACCGGCAAAATGCGGTAGCGCTGCGCATACGCATGCGAGATCACCTGGGTCACCGCGGCGACGTCGACCTTCATCGGGTCGATCTTGAGGTAGGGTAGCGCGGCCTTGTCGGCGAGCCACTGAGTCAGTACCTCCAGACTCAGCGGCTTCTTGTCCCATGCGTTGACCAGTTTGAGGTTAGCGATCAGGGCCAGCGGGTGCAGTTCGATCTGGTTGCGGGCAGTGCGCGCATCGGCACGAACCTTGAGCGCGTCGTCCTTGCCGAGGATGCCATCGCGCTGAAGCACGCCGAGCACAGCGTCGAGGTCGAGCTTGCGGTGCAGCGACAACTCCGGGTCGGGTTTTGCCGTCTGCGCTGCAGCCGATGCGTTGCTGCGTTGTGGAGCTGTGGCCATCACGTCCCCTTGCCTGCGCGCCATGGTTTTTGCGCCGCAGCGCGGCCGCACGTCTGCCGATATACTAACGCGCTTTCCGCCCGCAACCGCGCAGACAATGTGAATCCGATGGCAGGCCCGACTTTCCAGGACATTATCCAGACCCTGAACCGCTACTGGGCCGAACAGGGCTGCGTACTGCTGCAGCCGCTCGACACCGAGGTCGGCGCAGGTACTTTCCACCCGGCCACGTTCCTGCGCGCGCTCGGCCCGGAACCATGGGCGGCGGCCTATGTGCAGCCCTCGCGGCGGCCGACCGACGGCCGTTACGGCCAGAATCCGAACCGCCTGCAGCACTATTATCAGTACCAGGTGGTGATGAAACCGAATCCGGACAACATCCTCGACCGGTACATCGGTTCGCTGAAGGAACTCGGCGTCGACCCGCTCGTGCACGACCTGCGCTTCGTCGAGGACAACTGGGAATCGCCGACCCTGGGTGCCTGGGGCCTGGGCTGGGAAGTCTGGCTGAACGGCATGGAGGTGACCCAGTTCACCTACTTCCAGCAGGCCGGCGGCCTCGAATGCCGGCCGGTGACCGGCGAGATCACCTACGGCCTCGAACGTCTCGCGATGTACCTGCAGAATATCGACAACGTCTATGACCTGGTCTGGACCCAGGCGCCGCACGGCGTGGTCACCTACGGCGACGTGTTCCACCAGAACGAAGTCGAGCAATCGACGTACAACTTCGAACATGCCAACGTCGAGAAACTGTTCGCTTGGTTCGACACCTGCGAAGCCGAGGCGAAGAAACTCGTCGAGGCCGGCCTGCCACTGCCGGCCTACGAGCAGGTGATGAAGGCCAGCCACACCTTCAACCTGCTCGACGCGCGCCGCGCGATCAGCGTGACCGAGCGCCAGCGCTACATTCTGCGCGTGCGCACGCTTTCGCGCGCAGTCGCCGAGGCCTATTACGCGCAGCGCGAGAAACTCGGATTTCCGGGCTTGAAAAATTCAGGAATCAAGAACAAGAAGGAAGCCGCCTGATGTCCACGGCGACGAAGAAGTCTCTGCTGATTGAACTCGGTACCGAGGAGCTGCCGCCGAAGGCGCTCGACGAACTTGCAGAAAGTTTTGGCAACGTCGTTTCTAGAGGGCTGACTACCAGAGGATTGGCTGGTGAGCCGGTAACGTTCGGAGAATTCGCGCAGCTTCTCACCGGTGCTGGCACAAACTCGTCCGAGAAAAGCACACTCGTCCCAGGCGCCCGCAGGATTTCGTTCGAAAGATACTGCTCGCCACGGCGCCTCGCCGTGCTGATCCCGGACGTCGCCGCCGAGCAACCGCCGCAGAAGTCCGAAGTGCTGGGGCCGTACCTCAACATCGGTCTCGATGCGAATGGCGCGCCGACACCGGCACTGACCGGGTTTGCCGCAAAGAATGGCGTCGCCATCGATCAATTGCAGCGCATCGTCGACGCGAAAGGCGAACGCTTCGTCGCGCGCAGCGAGAAGCCGGGTCGCCCGACCGCGGAACTGATTGCCGAGATCGTCGCCGAGGCACTCAAGGCGCTGCCGGTCCCGAAGCCGATGCGCTGGAGCAATCACGATTACGCCTTCGTGCGCCCGGCACACTGGCTGGTGATGCTCTACGGCAGCGACGTCGTCGAGGGCGAAATCCTCGGCCTGAAGTCCGGGCGCCAGTCGCGCGGCCACCGCTTCCACCATCCGCAGCCCGTGCCTGTCGCCGACGCGGATTCCTGGCTGGACTCACTGCGCGCGGCGAAGGTGCTGGCCGATCCGGCCGCGCGCCGCGCGCGCGTGCGCGAGGAAGTCGCGCGCGCCGCGAAGCAGACCGGAGGCGTGCCGCGCCTGTCCGCTGCGCTGTGCGACGAGATCGCCAACCTGACCGAATGGCCGGTCGCGATCGCCTGCGCGTTCGAGCGCGAATTCCTCGCCGTGCCGCAGGAAGCGCTGGTGACGACGATGGAGACGAACCAGAAGTTCGTGCCGGTGTTCGACGCGAACGGCAGGCTCACCGAGCATTTCATCGGCGTCGCCAACATCGAATCGAAGGATCCGGGCGAGATCCGCAAAGGCTATGAGCGCGTGATCCGCCCGCGTTTCGCCGACGCGAAGTTCTTCTGGGACGAAGACCTGAAGACGCCGCTCGCTGCGCAGCAGGATGCGTTGAAGTCGGTGACCTATCAGCAAAACCTCGGCAGCGTCTGGGACAAGAGCGTGCGCGTCGCGGAACTCGCGCGCGTGATCGCCAATCGCCTCGGTGTTGACGCGGGCCTGGCCACGCGCGCAGCAGCATTGTCGAAGTGCGACCTGCTCACGCGCATGGTTGGCGAATTCCCCGAGCTGCAAGGCGTGATGGGCCGCTACTACGGGTGCGCGAACGGCGAGAACGCCGAAGTCGCGCAAGCGCTCGACGAGTTCTACGCGCCGCGTTTCGCCGGCGACAAGATCGCGCAGGGCAAGGTCGGTCAGGTGCTTGCCGTTGCCGAACGCCTCGACACGCTCGCCGGCATCTTCGCGGTCGGCATGAAGCCGAGCGGCAACAAGGACCCGTTCGCGCTGCGCCGCGCCGCGCTTGGGCTTGCGCGCAATCTGATCGAAGGCGATCTTGCGCTCGATCTCACGGCGCTGCTCGTCGAAGCCCTGCAATTGTTGCCCGACAGCGCGCTCGCCGCGGGCCTGCCGAAAGGCAAGGATGGCAGGCAACCTGCGCTCAACGCCGGTATGCGTCGCGAGGCGCTCGCGGCCGAACTGTACGACTTCGTGCTTGATCGTTTGCGCAGCTACTACGTCGATCAAGGCATTGCCGCCGAAGCCTTCGAAGCCGTGCGTGCACTCGCGCCAGCCGATCTGGCCGACTTCGACCGCCGCCTGCGCGCCGTAGTTGAATTCGCCAAACTGCCGCAGGCGCAGGCGCTGGCCGCGGCGAACAAGCGCATCGGCAACATTCTGCGCCAGGCCGGTGGGGAGCCGGGCAACAAGATCGACCCGGCCCTGCTCGACGCCGGTGCGGAGGCCGACCTGCATCGCGCAGTCGAAGCGACCGCTGCTGCGATCGCGCCGCTCGCCGCGCAGGGCCGCTATGTCGAGACGCTCGGCCAGCTCGCGGGCCTGCGCGAGCCGGTCGACAAGTTTTTCGACGCCGTCATGGTGATGGTCGACGACTCCGCCAGGCGCGCCAACCGTCTCGCGCTGCTGACGCGCCTGCGCCGCATGTTCCTCGATGTCGCCGACATCTCGCTGTTACCGGGGGCGTGAACTGCGGTCGCAACCCTTGGCGTGGCCAAGCTGCATGAGGTGCATCAGGCGTTCGTTCGACTGCATCTGCTGGCTCTGCGCGACCAAGGTTTTGGACTGCGCCAGGTTCTGGTCCCGAAGTGGCTTGGATTCGGCCGCTTCGCGTTCCTTGACGGCGTCGCGGTTCGCCTGGTCGGCCCGGGTGGCCGCCATGCACGCCGGACCGCCAACATAGCCGCAGGCAGCACCAGCCGCCTGGGTCGTGGCGTTGATTTGTGGCGCGTCCCGCGCTTGCTGCTTTTGCCCCAGCGCGAGAAGCTGCATGTTGGTGTCGTTGAGCGCGGCGATGTTGCCACGCATCGCCGCAGCATAGGGCTGCATCTCCGAGGCGATTTGCGCGCAGCTCATCGCCTCGTCGCCGGGCCGCGCGCCGGAGTCACCGGCCGCGAAACAGGTTGCGGTGATGAAAGCGCAAGCAAGGAGCAGGGTCGGCCTCAGCCATCGGTTTTTCATGGCAGTCTCCTAGTTTTTCGTGCAGTGCTTCTGCGTCCACAGTGTGCGCAGACGCTCTTTGCGAGCATCGGGTCGTGCCGCGGAGGCTTGTGTACCCAGGTCCACCTGGCTTTTCACCATGCCTTCGAGCGCCGCCTTGGCGGCGATTCCAGTCGCATGCGTCGGGTCGGCCTGTCCCACCGTCATCGCGGTCGCGACCAGCGCCGCCGTACCCTTTGCCTCGGCGTCCATCCTGTTGCGAACGGCGTCGCGCTGCTGCTGTTCGCTCTGAACGATCTTGAAGCCCTCGGCGTAGATCGCATCGCAGGAAAGCGACTCGTCGTCGGCTTTCACGTCCGGCTCGTCGGCCGCGCCCGCGGCAGGCGCAAAGGCCGCAAGCGCGCAGATACCCGCAAGCGCGCGCACCACAGGCAACTTCGCCATATTCCAACCCTCCGTTGCGGTGGATGGACAATACGGGTGCCAAGGCAGCAGCGCGATCGCTGCTGCCACATGTCGTCTCTTGATCAAGCGCGGAAGACGCTACTCCGCTTTTCCGCGTCCCGCAATGACTGCGCGCAGGACGGCACGCGGTCGGGGCAAAAATGATGCCAAGGCGCTCTCATTTTACGTGCGCCCAGAGGTATTCGTACCCCAACGCGACATGAACGCGGCCTGCTCGTTGCCGGCTGCGGCGTCGTGGTCGCCTCCGATGTTCTCGTAGAACGACACGGTCGTCGCGCGTCGAGGTGGTGAACAGCAGGGGAGGATACTTTTCCCCTTTTTTTCCACATTTTGACATGGCGAGAAAGTCTTGATGAACGTCCATTCCCCGGGTTGGTCCGAATCGTCGCAGCCGGCGATCCACAGGGCGGCCGCAGCAAGGCGCGTGTGGCGCTTCATGCCGAGCAACAGCACCTGGCAAGCGATCGCATTCCACAATTGCGGGTAGAGCGTGAGCATGTCGTCCGTGAGCAGGCGGCTGTTGCTGCCGTCGAGCTTCGTCTCTTTCGCCCCGCTCACGACGCAGGGCACGCGCGTACCGTCTAGTGCTGCGCACCGATCAGGCCATGCCCGGCGCAATGCGTGGCCGATGCAGGTCCGGCAGGAAGGCGGTCAGCAGGCCGATCGCAGGCAGCCAGGCACAAAGTCGATAGACGTACTCGATGCCGTTGAGGTCGGCAAGTTCGCCGAGCACCGCGGCGGCAATGCCACCCATGCCGAAGGCGAAGCCGAAGAACATGCCGGCGACCATGCCGACGTTGCCGGGCAGAAGTTCGGTGGCATAGACGAGAATCGCCGAGAACGCGCTCGACAGGATCAGGCCGATCACCACCGTGAGCGCGGTGGTCCAGAACAGACCCGCATGCGGCAGCAGCAGTGAGAACGGCAGCACGCCGAGGATCGATACCCAGATCACCCACTTGCGCCCGACCTTGTCGCCGATCGGTCCGCCGACCAGCGTGCCGAGCGCGACCGCGCCGAGAAAGTAGAACAGGTGGATCTGTGCGCTTTGCGTGCTGACGTGGAATTTCTCGATCAGGTAAAAAGTATAGTAGTTCGACAGGCTGATCAGGTAGAAGTACTTGGAGAAGATCAGCGCCAGCAGCACGCCGATGGCGATCATGACCTTGCGCTTCGGTAGCGTGGCCGCTGCGGTCGCGGCCCTGGCTGCCTTCGGCTTCGCGCGTGGCGCGTACCATAGCCCGACGCGCGTCAACAGCACGATACCCGCGAGCGCCAGCGCCGAGACCCAGGCCAGCGCGCCTTGTCCATGCGGCAGGATCACGAACGCGGCAAGCAGCGGTCCCAGCGCCGATCCCGCATTGCCGCCGACCTGGAAAAACGACTGGGCGAAGCCGTGGCGCCCGCCCGAGGCCAGACGCGCGATGCGTGAGGATTCGGGATGGAAGATCGACGAACCCGTGCCGATCAAGGCCGCGGCGAGCAGCAGCATCGGAAACGATCCGGCTTGCGAAAGCAGCAGCAAGCCGCAAAGGGTGAAACCCATGCCGGCCGGCAGCGAGTACGGCAGCGGCTTGCGGTCGGTGTACGCGCCGACCAGCGGCTGCAGCAGCGAGGCAGTGAGTTGATAGGTGAAGGTCAACAGGCCGATCTGGCCGAAGTCCAGCGCGTAGTTGCTTTTCAGAATCGGGTAGATCGACGGTAGCAGCGACTGGATCAGGTCGTTGAGAAAATGCGAGGAGCTGACCGCGGCGAGCACACCCAGTGCCGTGCCGGAGCCGGCCGGTATTGCGGTCGAGGCGTTGCCGCTGGCGACAGCGGAATTGGTGTTCATCGGTTCGGCCCGGTGCTACGGATTCGACGCATGCAGGTTAGAATCGTTCGCATTCGCCCACCGCCGCAGACAGGTCAACGATCTGCGAGGTTGGGCCACCGACGCAAGTGTCGCGCGCAAGCGCGACTCCGGTCAGCTCTTTGGTCCCCTTGCCGATTGAGTGCACGCATGCGCAACGCCAACGTCGACGACTATGAAGCGACCCCGCGCCCGATCATCTCGGTCGGCAACGACTACGCTCCCGGCGTCGCCCGCGGCTCGCATCAGCACCGGCGCAATCAACTGCTCTACGGCGCGAGCGGACTGATGATTGTCACCACGCCGCAGGGTCGCTGGGTGGTACCACCGCAGCGCGCGTTGTGGATACCGGCCGGCGTCTACCATGATGTCTACGCGGTCGGCCCGGTCACCACCCGCAGTATCTTCCTCGAGCCTGCGGTCACCAGAAAGTTGCCGGACGAATGCCGCGTGCTGGGCATCACGCCACTGGTGCGCGCGCTGTTGCTCGAAGCCGTCGACCTGCCGGCGAAGTACGACGTGCACGCGCGCGCCGGCTTGATCATGCGCTTGCTGATCGCCGAGATCGAACAGTTGCCGACCCTGCCGCTCAACATCAGTCTGCCGACCGCACCCAAACTCGCCGCGCGCTGCCGCGCGTTCCTCGACAAGCCGACGCCGCACGAGACCATCGACGACTGGTGTGCGGAATTCAACATGTCGCGACGCTCGTTCACGCGCCTGTTCCGCGAACAGACCGACACCAGCTTCGCCGCCTGGTGCCGTCAGGCCTGCGTCGTCGCCGCGTTGCCGCGCCTTGCCGCGGGCGATTCGATCACGACCATCGCACTCGACTTCGGTTACGCCAACCCGTCGGCGTTCACGCAGATGTTCCGCAGCCAGACCGGTGTGGCGCCCAGCGCCTACGCTGCCGGGCCCGGGCCCGCGCCCGGCTGAGCCCGGCACGCCTTTCGTGGCTGCGGAACCCTAGCCCCGCATCCCATGTCTTTTGACACTGGTCGCAGGCCGGCCTGTTGTACAGACTGTTGTCGCCGCCGCCATGGCGCCGCGGCGACGCAAACCCAAGGAGAGTGCGATGCGTGGAAGTTTCGGCAAGCGAATCTTGTACATGACGGTAGCTGTGCTGGCGCTGTCCCCGGTGGCGCATGCGGACGACGATCCGCTCGATGATCCCGGCGTGCAGAAGACCCTGCGCGCGATGGCCAATGCTTCGACCTGGTTCCATCCTGATCTGTTCGGCATGACCGTGGGCATGCGCCGCTACGCGCACAAGGACTATGCCGGCGCGCTCAAGTACTTCGAGATCGGGGCGTACTACGCAGACAAGCTGTCTCAGCTCAGCACCGGCCTGATGTACATGAACGGCGAGGGCGTGAAGAAGGACCCGGTCACGGCGTTCGCGTGGATCGATCTTGCCGCCGAGCGCGACTATCCCGACTTCGTCGCCACGCGCGACAGTCTCAAGGCCGAGCTCACTCCCGAGCAGCTCGTGCAGGCGATGCAGTTGCGCGCCAAGCTTGCCGAGCGCTATGGCGACGCGGTGGCCAAGCCGCGCCTCGCCGTGCAGTTGCGCCAGGGGCAGATGCAGCTCACCGGATCGCGCACCGGCTTCGATTCGGGCGTGAGCCATCTCAACACCAAGGACAACTGCGGCCCCGCCCTCGTCGTCGGCGGCCGCACTGTGTCGCAGGCCGGCTGCGGCGGCAGCGACATGTACGCGAAGGACAACTGGGATCCCGATCTGTACTTCGCCAAGCGCGACCGCGAATGGAAAGCCACGGTGACCGTGGGTTCGCTTGAGGAGCAGGGCAAGGCGATCGACAAACTCGCGCAGCCGAACGCGGCGCCCGTCCCTGCGGCTGACGCGTCCCAAAACAAGGACGCAAAGAAGCAATAGCGCGCCACGTTGCGTGTTGCGGTCGCCCTGGGAGGTGGATCGCGGGCAAGCCCAACTCCGGCTGTTGACGACGATTGCCGCCTGCCGGGCGGCGGTCGTCGCGCGATGTCGGCACACACCCAGTGCAGATCGCGCGGACGCGCCGCCGCGGCGAAGCGCGCCGGCACGCAGGTTATACTTGCGGCGTCTGGCCCTTCGGCACACGAATCATGTCCCACGCACTTCGTCTCACCTCGCTCGTCCTCGCCGCCGCGCTCGCGCTCAGCGCCTGCGGCAACAAGGGTCCCCTGGTGCTGCCCGACAAGACCCCGGAACAGCAGCAGGGCAAGGACAAGCAAAAGGACCAGCCCGCGAGTGCGCCGGCGCCGGCCGCCAGAAGCGGCGATGCGGCGGGCCGGCGCTGAGGTCGGCGGCGCCCGATGGGTCTGCATTTCTCCAAGATGCACGGCATCGGCAACGATTTCGTCGTGCTTGATTGCCGCACGCAGCCATTCGCGCTCGATGCAGCGCAGATCGTGGCCTTGGGCGACCGCCATGTGGGCATCGGCTTCGACCAGTTGCTGACGATAGAGCTGGCGCGCGATCCGTCCTGTCTTTTCTACTACGGCATCTACAACGCCGACGGCTCAAAGAGCGGGCAGTGCGGCAACGGCGTGCGTTGCGTCGCCGCCTGGCTCAAGCGCGCGGGCGCGCTCGGCACGGGCGCGGCGCGGTTGCAGGCGCCGTCCGGGCCGGTCGCGGTCGAACTGCTGGCCGACGGCCGCGTGCGTGTCGACATGGGCGAGCCGCGTTTCGCCCCGGACGATGTTCCACTGACCCTGCCCGCGGCCGATCCGTATGTGCTGGTGGTCGACGACGAGCGCATCGAGTTCGGCGCCGTGTCGATGGGCAATCCGCACGCGGTGATCGAGGTCGCCGACGTCGCCGTCGCGCCGCTGGCGCAGATCGGAGCGGCATTGTCCACAAATGCGCATTTTCCACAAGGCTGCAATATCGGTGTCGTCCAGTTCGTCGATCGCACGCACGTCAAGCTGCGCGTGCGCGAGCGCGGCGCCGGCGAAACCCTGGCCTGCGGCACCGGCGCCTGCGCCGCGGTCGCGGTGCTGCGTCGGCGTGCGAAGGTCGATGCCACCGTCGCCGTCGACTTGCCGGGCGGCAGGCTCGAAATTCGCTGGGACGGTCCGGGCCACGCGCTGTGGATGACGGGTCCGGCTGCATTCGTCTACGAAGGAGACTGGCATGAATGACACGGTGAGCAAGGACGGCGTCACTCCGGCCGAAGTGGCGAGCTACCTGCGCCGCCATCCGGCGTTCCTGCACGACTATCCCGACCTCGCCCTGACCCTGCTGCCGCCGCGCGAGGAAGGCAAGACGACTTCGCTCGCCAGCTACCAACTCGACGTGCTGCGCGACAAGAATCGCGATCTGGGCCGGCGGCTGACCGAGCTGGTGAGCATCGCCAACGAGAACGAACAACTCATGCAGCGGGTGCACGCGCTCAATCTCTCGCTGATGCGCGAAGCGACGCTGGCCGGCAGCGTGCGCCGCGTCGTCGCCGGCTTGCGCGAGGATTTTTCCACCGACTTCGTCAGGCTGGTGTTGCTGCGCGCCGACCCCGAACTGCCAGCCGCCGATTGGCTGATCGTGCAGCCGCAGGGCATGCCGGCGCTGCCCGAATTCGCCGAATTCTTCCGCAATGGCGAAGCCTTGTGCGGCCGCCTGCACGCCGAGAAACTAGATTTCCTGTTCGGCAAGCATGCCGACGAGGTGCACTCGTCCGCACTGGTCGCACTGGGCGAGCGCGATGCGCCGCTCGGCCTGCTCGCGATCGGCAGCGCCGATGCGAACCGCTTTCACCCCGGCATGGGCACGATATTCCTCAAGCTGATCGCCGAAACCGTCTCTGCGGCAATCGCGAGGTTTCCGGCGCACGGATGAGCGAATCGCTGACTGCGGCGGTAGAGCGGTTTCTCGACCATCTGCAGGTCGAGAAGAACTACTCGCCGCAAACGCTGATCCGCTATCGCCACGACCTGACCCGGCTGGTGGCCTATGCCGAGGCGCGCCACCTCGCCGGCTGGGACGCACTGCGCAGCGATGCGTTGCGCAATTTCATCGCCGGTGAGCACCGCGCGGGCATCGCGCCGAAGACGCTGCAGGCGCGCCTGTCCGCCTGCCGCAGCCTGTTCAAGTTCCTGCTGCGCGGCGGCGAATTGAAGCACGATCCCGCCGCCGGCGTGCGTGCGCCGAAGGCTCCGCGCAAGTTGCCGCAGGTGCTCGACGTGGACGAAATGGCCACGCTCGTCGAGATCCCGACCGACGGCGCCGAGGCCCGACGCGATCGCGCGATCCTCGAGCTGCTGTATTCGAGCGGACTGCGCATCTCCGAACTGGTCGGCCTGAGATGGCGCGACCTCGATCTTGCCGATGCGAGCGTGCGCGTCACCGGCAAGGGCCGCAAGACGCGCATCGTGCCGGTAGGCGCGAAGGCGCTGGCCGCGCTGCGCGTGCTGCGCGAACTCGAACAGGTCGCGAGCGAAGACGAGCCGGTATTCCGTGGTCGCAACGGTGCGCCGATCGGAGCGGCGAGCGTGCGCACGCGCATGAAGGCGTGGGCCAAGGCACAGGGCATCGAACGGCGCGTCTATCCGCACCTCATGCGCCATTCGTTCGCCAGCCATATGCTCGAGTCCTCGGGCGACCTGCGCGCGGTGCAGGAGCTGCTCGGTCACGCCGACATCGCCACGACGCAGATCTACACGCATCTCGACTTCCAGCATCTCGCCCGCGTCTACGACACGGCGCATCCGCGTGCGCGGCGGAAAAAATAGTCTTTCCTCGTTCCGGTATCGTCGGGAAGGCATGCGATCACTACAATCAACGCCGATGAATCGGCGGGAGCGGCAATGAAATTCAACGGCACCGAACGCTACGTCGCCACCGACGAGCTCAAGCTCGCGGTCAATGCCGCGATCGCGTTACAGCGTCCGCTGTTGATCAAGGGCGAGCCCGGCACGGGCAAGACCCTGCTCGCGGAAGAGGTCGCGCAGGCGCTTGGCGCGCCGCTCTACACCTGGCATGTCAAGTCGACGACCAAGGCGCATCAGGGCCTGTACGAGTACGACGCGGTCAGCCGCCTGCGCGACTCGCAGCTCGGCGATCCGCGCGTCGCCGACGTGCGCCACTACATCAAGCGCGGCAAGCTCTGGCAGGCGTTCGACAGCGACGCGCGCGCGGTGCTGCTGATCGACGAGATCGACAAGGCCGACATCGAATTCCCGAACGACCTGCTGCACGAACTCGACCGCATGGAGTTCCATGTCTACGAGACCGGCGAGGCGGTGCGCGCGAAGCACCGACCGATCATCGTCATCACCTCGAACAACGAGAAGGAACTGCCCGATGCGTTCCTGCGCCGCTGCTTCTTTCACTACATCGCCTTCCCCGACCGAGCGACCCTGCAGCGCATCGTCGACGTGCACTACCCGGGCATCGCGCAGGACCTCGCCGCGCGGGCGCTCGACATGTTTTTCGAGCTGCGCGAAGTGCCGGCATTGAAGAAAAAGCCGTCGACCTCGGAGTTGATCGACTGGTTGAAGCTCTTGTTGGCCGATCATATCCCTGCCTCCGCGCTAGCCGAACGCGATCCGGCCCGTGCGATCCCGCCGTTGTACGGGGCACTGATCAAACACGAACAGGACGTGCAACTGCTCGAGCGGCTCGCCTTCATGCATCGCCGCACCGGGCGCGGCTAGCCGGTTCGGCGCGGAGCGAGCGGTCATGCTGGTCGGCCTGTTCGAAGCCCTGCGCACGCATCGTGTGCCGGTGAGCTTGCGCGAGTGGCTGGACCTGATCGCCGCGCTTGACCGCGACTTCGCCATCGCCGATGCGCAGGAATTTTTCCATCTCGCGCGCACGGTGCTGGTCAAGGACGAGCGCCACTACGACCGCTTCGCGCGCGCATTCGCGGCGTACTTCGAGGGTGTGGCGAAGATCGACCCGACGCTGCTCGCGCGGGTTCCCGAGGATTGGCTCAGGCAAAGCTTCCAGCGCCTGCTCAGCGAGGAAGAAAAAGCCGGGCTTGCAGCGCTTGGCGGACTCGACAAGCTGCTCGAGGAATTCCGCAAGCGCTTGGAAGAGCAGAAAGAACGCCACGCCGGCGGCAACCGCTGGATCGGCACCGGCGGTACCAGCCCGTTCGGCGCCGGCGGGGCTAACCCGATGGGCATGCGCGTCGGACCGAACGGCGGCGCTCGCAGCGCGGTCAAGGTCTGGGATCGGCGCGAGTACAAGCCGCTCGACGGCGACGCCGACCTGTCGCCGCGCAACTTCAAGCTTGCGCTGCGCCGCCTGCGCCGCTTCGCGCGCGCAGGCGCGGCCGAGGAATTCGACCTCGACGCGACCATCGAGGCGACCGCGCGCGAAGCGATGCTCGAGGTGAAATTCCGGCCCGAGCGGCACAACGCGATCAAGGTACTGCTCCTGCTCGATATCGGCGGCTCGATGGACGACCACGTCCACGCCTGCGAGGCGCTGTTCGGCGCGGCCAGGGCCGAGTTCAAGCGCCTCGAGCACTTCTATTTCCACAACTTCGTCTATTCGAGCCTGTGGCGCACCGACAAGCTGCGCATGTCCGAGCGCGTCGCGACGAGCGACCTGCTGCGCCGCTACAACGCCGACTACAAGGTGATCTTCGTCGGCGACGCGGCGATGGCGCCGTACGAGATTACCCACGCCGGCGGCAGCATCGACGACTTCGGCGGCAACGAAGAGGCGGGCGAGGCCTGGTTTCGCCGCATTACGGCGCACTTCCGCAAGGTGGTCTGGCTCAATCCGACCCCGCGCAGCCAGTGGGGCTACACGATGTCGAACCAGATGATCCGCGATCTGGTCGAGGAACGCATGTATCCGCTGACGCCCGACGGTCTCACCGAGGCGACGCGCTGGCTGGCGAAATAGCCGTTGTCAAAGTCGGTGCTGCGCGAGCGCGGATTGCGCGGCGGCCAGCAGATCGTCGCTGCCGGCGGAGGCGGCGACATGCACGCGCGCGAAACCCGCGGCGCGCGCGCTTTGCGCGAGGCGCAGGCTGCTGGCCACGCATTCTCCCGCGGCCAGCCTGGCGAACAGTTCTCGCGGCAGGCAGCGCGCGAGGTTGGCGATGACCTCGGCGCTCGACACCAGGGTCAGCAGCGGCATCGCGGCGTTTTCGAGTGCGGCGAAGTGTCGGCGGTTCCAGCGCGGCGTGCAGCGCTGGTATACATGGACACTTTGCAGTGTTGCGCCGCGCGCACGCAGCGTTGCGGGCAGCAGCTCGCGTCCGCCCGCAGCGCCGATCAGGGCGACGCGGCGCCCGTGCAGGCGTACGAGCTGCGGCAACGCAAGCAGGCCTTCGCTGTCCTGGCGCGAGCCCGGTTGTGCCACGTTGCTCACACCACGTCGTGTCAGCGCCCGCGCGGTCGCGCGGCCAACGGCGCAGACCGTGGTCGTGCGCGCGAAGCGCAGCGTCGGCAGCAGGGCGAACGCATGGCGTACGGCATTGGGGCTGACGAAGATGGCGACGTCGGCGCGGCGCGCCTCACCCAGCGCCGCGCGCGCGCCGCTCGCATCGTCGATGCGGCGTACGCCGACGCCGGGCAGCGAAAGTGCCGCGCCGCCGAGCGCGGCGATGCGGCGTTTGATCGCGCCGGCCGAGGTCGAGGGCCGGGTCGCGACCACGGTCGCGCCGGCCAGCGGCGGCGTGAGGGTGTGCTGGGCCGACGACGGGTTTGCCATGTCGCCTACTGTAGCAAGCGCGCTTGATCGCGGCTGCCCGCCTGCGCACACTACGTGCCTCTCGCCTTGTCGTTGGCCATGAAACCCGTTCCCGACCTTGCGTTTGCGCATGCGCATTTGGATTCCCTGTTGGCCGCGATCCCGCTGGCGCGCGCGATGCAGATCGCGCTGCGCGACTGCGACGGCGAATCGTTGACCCTGGCCGCGCCGCTCGCGCCGAACGTCAACGACAAGGGCTGCGCGTTCGGCGGCAGCCTCGCCGGCCTGACCACGCTGGCCGGCTGGGGTCTGATCGCGCTGAAGCTCGAGTCGCTCGGCCTGGAGTGCGAGGTCTACGTACAGGATTCGACGATTCGCTACCTCACCCCGGTATGGGGCGAGCTGGTCGCGACCGCGATGTTGGCCGAAGGCGAGTCGTGGCAGACGTTCCTCGAGGCGCTCGCTGCGCGTGGCCGCGGCCGCCTGCGCCTGGCTTGCCGCGTGCCGCTCGCGGACGGCAAGGACGCGTGCACGCTCGACGCGCGCTTCGTCGCGGTCCGCGCCGCGAATTGATGGCGCTGGCGCATGTCCTGCGCGGCGCATATACAATGACCGCGGTTTTCGCCGGATATCGCCATGCTGCGCATCTTCCTCGTGCTGGTTTCGCTGAGCCTTCTCGCCGGCTGCGCAACGCAGAAATCGAAAGGCGACCTGCTCGAGACGACGCTGGAAAGCTACGCGGCGACGATACGCTGGGGCAATTTCGAGGACGCCGCGGCCTTTGTAGATCCGGAGACGCTCAAGGCACATCCGTTGACCGCGCTTGATTTCGAACGCTATCGCCAGGTGCGCATCAGCGGCTACAACGCGCAGCCGGCGCGCCCCACCGGCGACAACGAAGTCGCCTTGACGGCCGAGGTCGTGCTGACCAACAACAACACGCAAAGCGTGCGCAGCGTGCTCGACCGCCAGCGTTGGCGCTACGACGACAAGGCCCGGCGCTGGTGGCTGGTCACGGGCCTGCCGGACATCACCCAACGCTGAGTGGCGCGGCGCTTTTCGCCGCGATTTTGCCTTGAGGGCGCGCTCTGACGGATAATCCGTGCCCGCAAGTCTTCAACGGCGCCGGCCGCGCCCGCATTCCATGTCCGACATCCTTCACCGCCTGCCGGAATTCCTCGGCAATCACCTCGTCCTCGCGATGCTGTTCGCGGGCGTCCTGGTCGCATTGATCGGCAACGAGTTCTCGCGCCTGTTCCGCGGCTATCGCGAGCTGACGCCGGCTGCGCTCACGCAGTTGATCAACCGCGAAGGCCCGCTGCTCGTGGACCTGTCGCCCGCGGCCGACTTCGAGAAGGCGCACATTCCCGGCGCGCGCAGCGTGCAAATGAGCCAGTTCGACCCCGAGAACAGGGACCTGGCGCCGGTGAAAGACCGTCCGGTTGCGGTCTATTGCCGCGCCGGCACGATCTCGGCGCAGGCTGCGGCCAAGCTGGTCAAGGCCGGCTTCAAGCAGGTGTTCTGGCTTGGTGGCGGCCTCGCCGCGTGGCGCGAAGCCAACCTGCCGGTCGCCAAGGGTCGCTGATTGTGCCCACGGGTGCGCGCAAGCCGCGCGCATGGGATAATCCACGGGTTTGTCTTTGCGATCGCCCCTGATCGCGAGAATCAAGAAGCGGCCATCCGTGGTCGCACTTTGGGTTGGTTCGTTGCGATCATGCCCGATCGCGAGAATCAAAAAGCGACCATCCCTGGCCGCACTTTTCAATTCAATTTTGATTTTTTGGAGTTATCGAAATGACTGACAACCTTCCCGCCAACGGCAGCGCCGACGCCGGCGCGCAACTGCAACTGCAGAAGGTCTACATCAAGGATGCTTCGTTCGAAGTGCCGTCCGCGCCGCAGATCTTCCAGGAGCAGGGCCAGCCGCAGGTGCAACTCAACCTCGAGCACAAGGTCGGCACGCTGGCGCAGGACGTCTACGAAGTCGTGCTCACGGTCACCGTGACCTGCAAGCTCGAAGACAAGACCGCCTATCTCGCCGAAGTGCAGCAGGCCGGCGTGTTCGGCGTGATCGGTTTCGATGCGGCCTCGCGCGACGCGGTGCTCGCCACCTACTGCCCGAATGTGCTGTTCCCGTACGCGCGCCAGGTCATCTCCGACCTGGTTCAGAATGGCGGTTTCCCGCCGTTCCTGCTGCAGCCGATCAACTTTGACGCGCTCTACGCAGAGCAGCAGCGTCGTCAGGCCGAAGGCCAGGGCCTCAGCGGCAACGCCTGAACCTTTGCGCTCGCCTCTGATCGCGAGAGTCAAAAAGCGGCCGTTCATGGCCGCACTTTGCGTTATTTTTTGCGCTCGTCCATGATCGCGAGAATCAAAAAGCGGCCCTCCGTGGCCGCACTTTTCAAATGAGCGAAAAGCCTGCAGTTGCAGTACTTGGTGCGGGATCGTGGGGCACGGCGCTCGCCGCCGTGCTCGCACGCAACGGCGTGCCGACGACGTTGTGGGGCCGCGATGCGCAGGCGCTGGATGCGATGCGCGCTTTGCATCGCAATGCGCGCTACCTGCCGGAGATGGAACTGCCGGCGTCGCTGAGCTACGAAGCCGATCTCGCTGCCGCCGTGCGCGGCGCGCAAGTGCTGCTGATCGTCACCCCGAGCCATGCCTTCGCCGAGCTGATCGCGCGCATCGCCGGCGCCGTCGCACCGGGTGCAGGTGTCGCCTGGGCGACCAAGGGTTTCGATCCGGCTTCGGGCCGCTTTCTGCACGAGATCGTCGCCGAGCGCCTGCCCGGTGTGCCCGCGGCGATCGTCACCGGCCCCTCGTTCGCGCGCGAGGTTGCGCAGGGCCTGCCAACCGCGGTGACCGTGCACTCCGCCGACGAAGCATTCGCGCACACCGTCGCGCAGTTGCTGCACGCGACGAATTTCCGCGCCTACACCGGCAGCGACGTAATCGGCGCCGAACTCGGCGGCGCAATGAAGAACGTGCTCGCTGTTGCCACCGGCGTCGCCGACGGCATGCAGCTCGGCCTCAACGCGCGCGCCGGCATGATCACGCGCGGACTCAACGAGATGCTGCGCCTCGGCGCCGCGATCGGTGCGCGCGCGGAAACATTGATGGGCCTCGCCGGCCTTGGCGACCTCGTGCTGACCTGCACCGGCGATCTCTCGCGCAACCGCCGTCTCGGCCTCGCGCTCGGCCGCGGCATCAGCTTGAAAGACGCCGTTGCACAGATCGGCCAGGTCGTCGAAAGCATCAAGACGGTCGACACGGTGATGAGTTTGGCCAACGAGCACAACATCGAACTGCCGATCGCGCGCGGCGTGCAACGCGTACTGCACGAAGAAATCACGCCAGCCGAAGGCCTGCGCCAACTGCTCGCGCGCGAGCGCAAACCCGAGTATCCGGCTTAGAAAGCAGACAAGGGCGTTTGCCACGGGCAACGACGGATCGAGCTAAAAGCCGAATTCCTGCTCCATCGGTTGTGCTCCGTGCTCCATGCTTCCAATCCGCGTTCATCCGCGGCAAACGTTTTTTTGGTGTTCGCGCACGCTCACGCCCCGCCTGCGAAGTCTCGTTGGCGCCACGCCTCGTAGACGACCACGGCGACGGCATTCGACAGATTGAGGCTGCGGTTGTCCGGACGCATCGGCAGGCGCAAGGTCTGCTCTGCCGGCAGTGAATCGAGGAACGCCTGCGGCAGGCCGCGAGTTTCCGGGCCGAATACGATCGCATCGCTGCTGCGGAACCGCGCATTCGTATACATGGTGCGACCGCGCGTCGACAGCGCGAACAAGCGTTCGGGTTCGACATTCGCGATGAACGTGTCGAGGTCGTCGTGCACGTCGATCGCGGCGAACTCGCGGTAATCGAGGCCGGCGCGGCGCAGTTTCGCATCGTCGAGCTCGAAGCCGAGCGGGCGGATCAGATGCAGGTGCGCGCCGGAATTTGCGCACAGGCGGATGACATTGCCGGTGTTCGGCGGAATCTCGGGCTGGTAGAGGACGACGTGCAACATGCCGCGATTATTTCGCGCTTCTCGCGCGGACGGCAAGCTCGTGCGCGGTTGCGCATCCTGGGCCCTCAACGCATCGCGATCAGTCGCGGGTCTTCCTTCGGGCCGATCGTGACCGGCTCGCCGACGGTCACGCGCGCCTTGCCTTGAACCTGGGTGTAGACGACGCTGTCGTCCATGTCTTCAGTCAAGGCGGTGATGGTGATCGTGCCGAGCATCTGCATTTCCTGCGGCGCGCCGACGGCGACCGTCGGATGCGAGGCGGCGACGGCATAGGCGCTGACGGCTGCGCACAACGCGATGGCGACGAGGCCGCGATGGATGTGGATGGAGGGGTTCATGGCTTGCTCCTTCGTATACTTTGGTATTTGTGCAAATTGCAAACCCTGTGCCAACGATGTCGGATTCGCGTTTTGTTCGGTGATTTCGATGCGCTATCGAGGCCCGGGGTTGCACGAAGTTCCGCGATCGTGACTTCCGGCATGGCTGCGGCTGACTGCGCGCTAAACCAATCGTGACTTCCGGCACGGAGCGGCGGGTGTCCGCGGACAAACACTGTCCGTCCGTTGTGATCGATGACGCGAAAACCACCTGACACAAGAACGAATCGGCGGGCACGAGGCTCGCCGATCGTTGCAACGAACTGTTCACGCCGATGAGCTGGCGCTTGCGTCAGCGCGAAGCGCGCTCGATGTCGGCGGTGGTCGGATTCGCCTCGACCATGACCGGGCTGCCGACCCGCACGCGCGCGATCGGGGCGCTGTCGGCATCGATCGATGTCGGCGCGCTGATTTCGATACGCGTATGCACGACGTCGGTCGCGGTCGATTTGCCTGTCGTTTCGGCGCGCGTCAGGGCGGTGGCGCCGACCGCAGCGAACAGCGCGAGTGCGGCGACGGCGCATTTGATCTGAGTGTTGAAGTTCATGTTTTATCCTTGTCGTTGGGGCATCTGGTCTGTGTTGTTCGCCGGCCACGATGGCAATGCATGGTCTCTGCGAAGTAGGCCGCGCTGGGGTCCGGTGGGATATCCCTGCGTCCCATGTCAGCCTCAAAAATCGGGCTCTGGAGGAACCCGGAGCCTGTCGCGCAATAGCGCTGGCGGCGGGTACGCGGGCCGATCGATGACGGCGGACTACTTTGTTGCGGCGCATCATACGAGCCCAATCCTGAACTGATACGAAACTATTCGGTATAGTATTTATTCAGGGCAATTATTTATTTATATTCAACGCGTTGCGCGATCGGTGTGCACAAGGCGGTGCACAAGCCAAGGCGGCCGGCCCCTGACTTTCGGCCATTGCCCGGGTCACCCGCCGTCGGTTAGGCTCGTCCACTTTTCGCCAGCCGGAGGAAATGATGCCCGCCGCAACTTCGCGTTCGACCCACGCCCCGATCCGCTTCCGTTCGCTGCGGACCGGCTTGATCCAATCGACCGCGCTTGCGTTGGCGATCGCCGTGAGCGGTTGTGCCAGCACGCCCGCGGCGCACGATACGAAACCCGTGACTACCACACCGACGGCCGCGCCGATGATCGATATCCCGTTCACCAGGTTCCAGCTCAGTAACGGCCTGACGGTGGTCGTGCACGAGGATCACAAGGCGCCCGTCGTCGCCGTGTCGATCTGGTATCACGTCGGCTCGGCCGACGAGCCGACCGGCAAGACCGGCTTCGCGCATTTGTTCGAGCACCTGATGTTCTCCGGCTCGGAGAATCACAAAGGCACCTACTTCGCTCCGTTCGAGAAGGCCGGCGCGACCGGCATGAACGGCACGACCTGGTTCGACCGCACGAACTACTTCGAGACCGTGCCGACGACCGCGCTCGACATGGCGTTGTGGATGGAGTCCGACCGCATGGGCCATCTGCTGTCGGCGATCGGCAAGCCCGAACTCGACACCCAGCGCGGCGTCGTGCAGAACGAGAAGCGCCAGGGCGAGAACCGCCCATATGGCCGCACCGACCAGAACATCCTGTCCAACGCGTTCCCGGCGAATCATCCGTACCAGCACGACACGATCGGCTCGATGGCCGATCTCGATGCGGCCTCGCTCGACGACGTCAAGCAGTGGTTCCGCGATTATTACGGCGCTGCGAACACGACGATCGTGCTCGCCGGCGACATCACCCCGGCCGTGGCCCGGGAGAAGGTGCAGAAATATTTTGGTGACATCCCGGCCGGCCCGCCGGTACCGCGCCAGCAACCGTGGGTCGCCCAGCGCGAGACGTCCACGCAAGGTACGCAATCGGACCATGTCGCCCAGGTGCGCATCTACCGTGAATGGAACGTGCCGCAACTCGGCGCGCCGGACAATCCGTTGCTCGAACTCGCGGCGCAAGTGCTCGGCGGCGGGAAGACCTCGCGCCTGTACCAGCGCCTGGTCTATCAGGACAAGCTCGTCGACGACGTTTCGGTCGAGTTGCAGACCTTCGCCCTCGCCAGCCAGTTCGTACTCAGCGCCGATGTGAAGAAGGGCGTGGACCCAGCCAGGGTCGAAGCCGCGATCGCCGACGAATGGGCGAAGTTCCTCAAGGATGGCCCCACCGCCGATGAACTCGCGCGCGCGCAGACATCGGTGCGCGCGAGCTTCATCCGCGGCCTGGAGGAAGTTGGAGGGTTCCGCGGCAAGGCGGTGATTCTCGCGCAGAGCCAGGTCTATCTCGGCGATCCCGGCGCGTACAAGAAGGATCTCGAGCGCACCGCGGCGGCCACGCCGGCCTCGGTGCTCGAAGCCGCGCGCAAATGGATCGCCCGCGGCGACTACACGCTGACCGTGGTGCCGGCCAAGGCGGGCGCCGATCTCGCCGCCGAGGACAAGGCGGTGCAGGGCCTGCCCGCGCGCGACGGCAAGCCTGCCTCGGTGACGCCACCAGCGAAGAACTACACCACTGAAAAGAGCGACGTCGATCGCTCTAGGGGCGTTCCCGACGTCAGCCAGTTCCCCGAGCTGAGCTTCCCGGCCGTGCAGCGCGGCAAGCTCAAGAACGGCATCGAGGTGATCCTTGCCGAGCGCCACACGATTCCGGTGACGCAGATCCAGATGCAGTTCAACGCGGGTTATGCGGCCGACCATGGCAGCAAGCTCGGCACCGCGAGTTTCGTCAGCTCGATGCTCGACGAGGGCACCAAGACGCTCGATTCGATCGAAATCGCCAAGCGCCGCGAAAGCCTTGGCGCGATCATCCGCCCGGGCACCGGTCTCGATACCTCAAGTGTCGGCCTCAATGCGCTCAATGCGAATCTCGCACCGTCGATCGAACTGTTCGCCGACGTCGTGCGCAACCCCGCGTTCCGCGACGCCGACATCGAGCGCATCCGCGCGCAGTGGCTCGCCGGCATCGCGCAGGAGAAGACGCAGCCGCAGGGCATGGCGCTGCGCACGCTGCCGCCGCTGCTCTACGGCGCCGATCACGCCTATGGCATTCCGTTCACCGGCTCGGGCACGGAGGCGGCGATCAAGTCGCTCGGCGCGACCGATCTCGCCGCGTTCCACCAAACCTGGTATCGCCCGGACAACGTGAAAATCCTCGTTGCCGGCGACACCACGCTGGCGACGATCGTGCCGCTGCTCGACAAGGCGTTCGGCGACTGGACCGCGCCGGCGACGCCGCTGCCGGCGAAGAAAATCGCCCATGTCGCCGCGCAGACCAAGCCACGCGTATTCCTGATCGACCGCAAGGATTCGCCGCAGTCGCTGATCTTCGCCGGCAGCCTCGCGGATCCGACCACCTCGTCCGACTACCTGCCGACGCAGACCGCAAACTCGGTGTTCGGTGGCACGTTCACCTCGCGCCTCAACATGAACCTGCGCGAGAACAAGCGCTGGTCGTACGGTGCGCGCAGCAGCCTGTCCGACGCATTGGGCCAGCGTCCGCTGATCCTGCAGGCGCCGGTACAGACCGACAAGACGGCCGAGTCGGTTGCCGAGACACTCAAGGAAGTGCGCAGCGTCGCCGGCAGCAATCCGCCGACGCAGGTCGAGATCGACAAGATCAAGGCGCAGCGCGTGCGCGCATTGCCGGGCAGCTACGAGACGACCGGTGCCGTGCTCGGGGCGCTGGCGACGAACCAGCTGTACGGCCGCGCGGACGACTATGTGTCGACGCTGAAGCAGAAGATCGAGGCGCAGACGCAAGCCCAGGTCGATGCGGCGGCGAAGTCGTTGTTCGTACCGAACGCGCTGACCTGGGTCATCGTCGGCGATCTGGCCAAGATCGAAAAACCGGTGCGTGCGCTCAAGATCGGCGAAACGAAGGTGATCGACGCCGACGGCAACGTAGTAAAGTAGCGCGGGTCATCGTCACCAACGCGAACGATGGCCGGCTCATGCCGGCCATCCATTTTTCCGGACAGCCATGAAAGACGCTGCATTGTGTTTTTGTATATTTTCGCTTTCCCTGCTTCCGGCCGCCTGTACCTGGGTCGAGCCGACCGTGAGCGGCAATGCCGTGCGCGTCGCCTACGACGGCAAGATCGCCGGTTGCCGCGAAGCCGGCACGGTCGCGGTCACCGTCGCCGACAAGATCGCCTTCTACCACCGCAACGAATACAAGGTCGCCGACGAACTCGAGACGATGGCGCGCAACGAAGCGGCGAGCCTGCCGGCCGACACGATCGTGCCGCGCAGCGAGCCGAAGGACGGCGCGCAGCGCTTCCAGGCCTACGTCTGCGGCAAGACCCTGCTGCGCCAGCGCGGCGAAGCGTCGGTACCCGCCACGCAGCCGGCCGCGGCCCAGGACGGCGTGCAGACGTTTCCGGTCAAGGAGCATTGAGGCTCGTCAGCCATCGTTCGCCGACCACATGAAAGCCGCCGATGCCATCAATCTAGCGGAGAAACTCGCCAAATTTTCCGAGCATTGGTCGCCACGCGTCGTCGCCGAAATGAACGACTACCAGTTCAAACTGGTCAAGCTGCAGGGAGAATTCGTCTGGCATCAGCACAAGGACACCGACGAAGTGTTCCTCGTCGTCAAAGGCGAAATGCAAGTGGGGTTTCGCGACTGCGAGGTGACGGTTGGCGAGGGTGAGTTGTTCGTCGTGCCGCGCGGCGTCGAGCACATAACGCGCGCATCGAACGAATGCCACGCATTGATCATCGAGCCGCGCGGCGTGGTCAACACCGGCGAAACCGAGGGCGAACTCACCGCGCAGAACGACCTTTGGGTTTGATCCCGGAACGCGCTCGCCCCGGGCGCGACGTCAGCGGACGTCAGGGTGTGCAGGTTGCGATGCCCGCCGGCGTGGTCAGGCGGCGCAGGGCGAACGTTTGCACGCTGGAGCCGTCGCCGCGCGCGGAAATCGTCGCATCGCCGCTTGCGCAACCCAGGCGCATGTTCAACACGTAGTCGGCCGGTTTGACGATTTGCGTCTTGTCAAACGCCGCGCCGAAATGTGTGCCGCCGGGCTGGTACATCGGTGCGTGGTAGGCGCCGTCGTCGCCGAGTGTGGCCGCGGCCGTCATCCAGTTCTGCGTGCCGTCCGTGTTCAACTGGAAATACAGCACCTGCAGCTGGCTTGCGTCCGTCTGCTCGACGAGGAAGCCGTTGCCTGTCGTCGCCGGGTCGTACCAGGCACCCGAGGCCTGCTGCGGCGGGATCACGCGCGTGCCATAGCCCGGCGGCAGGCAGCCCAGCCCTTGCAGCGCGCTGAGCCGGTACAGCGGAACTTCCATCGAGCCCCAACCGGCCGGACCGTCCCAGCGCATGCCGCCGCTGCCGCAACTGTCGAAGGTCAGCGCGATGCGGCCCCAGTGCTGCGAAGTCACCTTGCCTTGCGCGTCACGCGCGCCGCGCAGCACATCGGCGAACTCGATGCCGTTACCGACGATGTCACCGATACCCATGAGCCAGGCCTGCTTGCCGGCTGCGCCGATCGGCGGATAGGTGAAAAAATATAGCAACGCCCTGGCGTTCGGCAGAATTTCAAGCTCGATGCCCTCGCCGCTGCGTGCGGGGTCGTACCACAGACCGCTGTAGCTGGCGTCGACACCGGGCGCGGTCGAGGCCGGGCGCGGTGCAACCTGGCTGTCGAAGCTCGGCGGCGTCAGGTTTGCATCGATGCGGCACGGCCCTTTGACGCCGGCGGCGACGGCGCTCTGGCAGTCGCTTTGCAGGTTGGCGATGGTCGGTTGTCTGCCGCCGGCGATCCATGCACGCAGCGCTTCCCATGCCGCGATGCCTTCGGCCGTGTTGAACCCGCAATGGCTCGGACTCGACTCGTTGACCAGCGCGCTGGTCAGTTGCATCGCCGGCAGCGTCGCGCGAAGCACCGACTGGTGCGCGGGAATCACCAGTTCGTCGCGGCTGGTGTGCAACGAGATCACCTTGGTTGCCGCATCGACGCGGCCGCGGAAGTCCGAGGCCCAGCGCAGATAAAGCTGGGCGAACGGATCGGCGGTGATGCGCGCGATGCCGGCGTCGATCGCTGCGTCGGCATAGATGACGCCCGTGGTGGTGAATGGATTGATGCCACCGAGTTTGTCCGGCGCGCGCACGAGGTCGGACAGGCCGAAGGTCGCATAGCCTAGATCGGTGAGGAAGAAATCATCGCTGGTGATGTGCGCGAAGTTCTTCAGCTGGTCGAGCCGGCGCAGCATGGCGTCGTTCTGCAGCAGCGGCGGCAGGCTGACGCCGGTGCAGACATTGACCGGCAGCAGCGTGCGCGCGAGCTCCGCCTTGTCCTGCAGGTCGGAAAGATTGTCGGGAATGTCGCCCAGATTGTAGGCCCAGGTCATCGGCGCGGCGCCTTTGGGCAGTTGCCCCGCGCTGTTCACATCCTTGCACACCACATCGTAGGCGAGGCGCGCGTCGATGCCGAAGTCCCAGGTGCGCGAGCCGGCCGCGGGCGGGCACAGCGAGAGCACGCCGGGTACCGGCGCGAAGCGCGCGTCCTCGGCGAGCTTGAGCGAGATCAGCCCGCCGAGCGAGCCGCCCCACGGAATGATCGCGCCCGGCGCGCCGATCTTTTGTTTGAACACGGCCAGCAACTGCGCGTTGTCGTCGGGCGCGTTGAACAGCGCCCATGCGCGCTGGCTGTAGCTGGATGCGGCGACCGCGTAGCCCTCGCTCAATTGCAGGTCGGCGAGCGGGCCGAGACTCGGATTGGGCTTGGGCGGATCGAACGACAGGCCGTGCTGGAACAGCACCAGGGTGTCACCCGCCTTCCAGCCGTCGGGCGCCTTGATCTGGTAATAGGCGCCGGAGGCGGTCTGTCCGCTCAGCATCTGCACGGCCTGCGCCGCATCGGCGCAAGCGAACACGCCGGCGAGCGCCGCCAGGCCGGTTGCCAAACGATGTCGCATCGCCCTGTTCCCCATGTCGTGACCCGTTCGTGGAATGATCATCCCTGGTTGCTGAAACGCGGGTAAATCCCGGACGTTGACGCTTCCGCTACGATGGACTTCTCGAAGGAGGGGCGATGAAGGTTCTCGTTACCGGCGGTGGTGGATTTCTCGGCAGCGCCATCTGCGTGCAACTGGCTGCGCGCGGTGACGAAGTGCGTTCGTTCAACCGTTCGGCGACGACGGCCGCCGCGGCAGGCATCGAGCCGCGCCGCGGCGACATCGCCAATCCCGGCGACGTGCTCGCCGCGTCCGCGGGCGTCGATGCGATCGTGCACAGCGCGGGCAAGGTCGGCGCCTGGGGTCCGGCGCGGGAATACCACGACATCAACGTGCGTGGCACCGACAACGTGCTCGCCGCCTGTGCGCAGCATGGCATCCGCAAGCTCGTGTTCACCTCGAGCCCGAGCGTCGTGCAGCGTGGCAGCGACATCGAAGGCGCTGACGAGTCGCTGCCGTATCCCGCGCATTTCGCATCGGTGTACGCGCAAACCAAGGCGCTGGCCGAGCAGCGCGTGCTCGCCGCGAACGGCGCGGACCTCGCCACGGTCGCGCTGCGCCCGCATTTCATCTGGGGGCCAGGCGATCCGAACTTGCTGCCGCGCGTGCTCGCGCGCGCCCGCGCGGGGCGCCTGCGCCTGATCGGCAAGGCCGACAAGCGCGTCGATATCGTCCATGTCGACGATGCCGCGCGTGCCCATGTGCTCGCGCTCGACAAGCTCCACGTCGGCGCGCCGATCGCGGGCAAGGCGTATTTCATCAGCCAGGGCGAGCCGATCACGCATGCGCGCCTGTTCGGCGCCTGGCTCGCCGCCGCGGGGTTGCCGGCGGAGACGCGGCGCATTCCCGGCTGGCTTGCGCATACGCTCGCTGTCGCGCTCGAAGGCACCTGGCGCGCACTCGGCGTGCGCGGCGAGCCGCCGCTGACGCGCTTCATCGTCGAGGAATTCTCCACCTCGCACTGGTTCGACATCGCCGCGGCCAGACGCGATCTCGGCTACGCGCCGCAGGTCGGTTTCGAGGAAGGCATACGGCGGCTGGCGCAGCATCTCGAGGACAACCGCAGCGCAGGCGGACAAAAGCGCCGTGCGCGCGGGCTACAATAGCGGCCTGTCTTCGAACCGTCGCACGATGTCCGCACCGCGCACGCCCCATCCGCTCCTGCAACGCCTCGGCGTCGCGCTCGCATCCGCGCTCAACCGCACGCTAGCGCTCGACGCGGAAACCCGGGCGCGCTTGTCCGCGCTCGAAGGCAAGCGCATCGGCGTCGACCTGCGCGGCACCGGACTCGCGCTTGCGATCGCAGTCGTCGACGGCAAGCTCGTGGTTGGTCCGCATTGGGAAAAATCCGGCGATCTGAATCTGCGCGCGGCACCGGCGAGCCTGCTCGCGTTTGCCCTGCGCCGTGGCGACGATGGTGCGGTCGTGCCCGGCAAGGTCGAGATTTCCGGCGACGCCGATCTCGCCCGGCGCATGGAAAAACTGCTGCGCGGCTACCGTCCCGACATCGAGGAAGCGTTTGCGCTAACCTTCGGCGACATCGCCGGCGTGCCACTCGCACGCGCACTGCAGCGTGCGTTCGCGTACGCGCGCGAGTCCGCGCGCGCGGCCACGCAGGACACCGCTGAATTTCTGCGCGAAGAAAGCCGCGATCTCGTCGCGCCGGCCGAAATGGAATCGTTTCTCGACGAGGTCGACGCGCTGCGCGAACGTACCGACCGGCTCGAAGCGCGCGTGCAGCGTCTCGGCGTGGGTCGCGGCAAGGACGCCGCATGACGACATTCGGGCAGCTGCCGCGCCTCGCCGGCATCGTCGCGACGATCGCACGCTATCGGCTCGACGCCATCATCGACGGCTTCGAACCGCCGCGTGCGTTGCGCCTGCTGCGCGCCGTGTTGCCGAAACCGTCCGCGGACGTCGCCGCGCTGCCGCGTGGCGCGCGCCTGCGTGCGGCGCTGATCGATGCCGGCCCGATCTTCGTCAAGTTCGGCCAGATCCTGTCCACGCGCCGCGACCTGCTGCCGGCCGATGTCGCCGACGAACTGGCACTGCTGCAGGATCGCGTGCCGCCGTTCCCCGGTGAACAGGCGCGCGCCGCGGTCGAGGCCGCGCTCGGCGCGCCGGTGGCGTCGGCGTTTGCGAACTTCGACACCACGCCGCTTGCCTCGGCGTCGATCGCGCAGGTGCATGCCGCGCGCCTGCGCACGGGCGAGGAAGTCGTGGTCAAGGTGTTGCGCCCCGGCATCCAGCAACGCATCCGCGCCGACATCGCGCTGTTGCGCGCGCTTGGCGAACTCGCCCAGCGCTGGCATCCGGCAGCGGACAAGATCCGCCCGCGCGACATCGTCGCCGAGATCGAGACCACGCTCGAGAACGAACTCGACCTGCAGCGCGAGGCCGCGAACGCAAGCTTGCTCAAACGCAATTTCGCCGCGGGCGACGATGTCTACATTCCAAAAGTCTACTGGGACCAGACCCGTGAGTCCGTGCTCACGCTCGAGCGCGTGCGTGGCATCGCGGTGGATGATCTCAAGGCGCTCGACGCCGCCGGCATCGATCGCGTCGCGCTGGCCGAGAAGGGCGTGCGTCTGTTCTACACGCAGGTGTTCCGCGACAACTTCTTCCATGCCGACGCGCATCCGGGCAACATCTGGGTAGATCCCGCGCGCAAGCAGAATCCGCGCTTCATCGCGCTCGATTTCGGCATTGTCGGCTCGCTGCCCGACGCGGACCAGTTCTGGCTCGCCGAGAATTTCATGGCGCTGTTCGACCGCGACTATCGCCGCATCGCCGAGCTGCATGTAGCCGCCGGCTGGATTCCGAAGACCGCGCGCATCGATGAACTCGAAGCCGCCGTGCGCACCGTATGCGAGCCGTACTTCACGCGCCCGCTCAGCGAAATATCGCTCGGCGAAGTCGTCGCCAAACTTTTCTCGGTCGCGCGCCGCTATCAGCTCACCGTACAGCCGCAGCTGATCCTGCTGCAGAAGACGCTGCTCAACATCGAAGGCGTCGGCCGTCTGCTGCATCCACAGATCGACATCTGGGCCGTGGCGCGGCCCGTGCTCGCCGGGATTCTGCGCAAGCGGTATGGCGTACGCCACGCGTGGAAGCAGGTACGCAAGCGGCTTCCCGAATGGCTCGCCGCCGTGCCGGATCTGCCCGACCTGGTGCACTCGACCTTGCAGCGCGCGGCCGCCGGTGAACTGACATTGCAGGCACAGACCGCCGCGCTCGAACAGAACGAAAGGCTGGCGCGCATGCAACGCCGCCAGCTCGCCGTGTTGCCGCTGGCTGCAGCGTCTCTGGTCAGCGCCGCGCTGCTCTACGCTTTCGACACACGCGGTGCATTGTGGGCGCACGTGCCGGTGTCGGCATGGATTGCGCTGGCGGTCAGCGCAATCACGTTCTTCATTGCCTGGCGACGCGCACGCTGAAGCGCCGGAGCGCCTTCTTCAGTCGTTGCGCGACAATTTGCATTCGCGAAATATCGAAACGCGAGAATGCCGCGCTTCTGGACTGGATGAACTGCTGCGACGCAATCTGTCGCAGCAACGTGAAGAATGGCGGGCGGGATTCATCACTGTCCTGCCATGACGACTTCATCCAGCATCGAACCTTCTCGAACAGAACCATTCCCGGCGTTTCGCTACGGGATTCTTCTGGTCTTCCTCCTCATCGTCTTGTTGCTGTTGCGTTCGCTGCTTTTGCCGCATTCCCGCGTGATTCTTTGACTTGGAAACAAGTTCGAGCCGTTCGCCGCTCGAAGGAACGCATCGGATGCCAAAGCCGAGCCGATCATTCCTGTCCTGACCAACTGAAGCCGGATCGCGCGCGATCCAACGGCTTCGTATACGAAAGAACCAGCCATGTCCAATGAACACGCCATTCTGCGCAAGCTCATCGAAGCTTGCACGCGCACGATCTCGCTCGCCACGAAAAGCGAATCGTATTCCGCGGAGAAAGTCCGCGAAATAACGACGACCGTTTCGCAGTGGGTACGCGAAATCGCCGACGAGGGGGAATGGAACGATGCAGAAGCGGTGGGTCTGCGCTCCGCAGTACAGATCGCATTCCAGGTCATCCACGCGCGTCACGAGAAAAAGGATGCGCTGGCGGGCTTGTACACGGGCTTCACCGAACTGGATGCATTGCTGGGCGGGATGCGCTCAGGCGAGTTGATCGCGGTGGCGTCGGAACCTTGCGCAGGTAAATCGGCACTGGCCGCACAGATCGCCATGCACGTTTCGACAGCAGAACAACACGTCTGCGTGTTCTCGATGAAACGGGCAGCGACAGAATATACGCTGCGTTTGATCGCCGCACTCGGCCCCATCGATCGGGAACATCTGCGGGATGGCCGGATAAGAGAAAAGGATTGGCCGCGCGTGACCAGCGCGATCAAGGCTCTGAGCGATGCGCCAATCATCATCGACGCCACACCATCGCAATCGGCGGCGTCATTGCGGGCCCGCATGCGCGGGATGCGCAGCATGCACGCTGCGCGGCTGGTCGTGATCGATCATCTCGAATTGATGGACAAACCAGATTTGGCGTTCGAGTTGCGTGCCTTCGCGCGTGAGTTCGACGTGACAGTAATCGTGCTTGCGCAAACGCGCGGGCCTGTCGGCGAGCAGGTTCGCTTGGTGGATCGTTCGCTGGAAAATCATGCCGACGCGATATTGCTGCTGGACAGGGATCAGTCGATATCCGGCGAATCCGCGAAGCAGCAGGAAGCACGAATCATCGTCGCGCGAAATCGCAATGAGCGCACGGGTTCCTTGAAGCTGCGATACCTGCCGCAATACGCCAAGTTCGAGGATTGGCCGAAACGTAACCGCGAAAACCCAACCACGTGAAGGCGCTTGTCAAAGCGTCATGGATTTCCTTGATTGCTTGAATAGTCTTCGGGAAAACCGCCAGCGCGCTTGCTCAAGTCATGGGCGAGCAGTTCAAGGGCTCGCGTGAACTGAGAAGAGCCATAGTGCAGCGCGCTGTGATCGAAGGGCGCAAGTGGGTGCCGACAACGACGAAAGCGTCTTTGCGAAGCTCATGGTGAACAGCGTCGGCGCATTGATTAAAGAACGCCATACTGTTTTCGACGTGCGAGGTTTCGATACAGAATACGCAGTTCCATGGCGCTGCGATGCCTTGTTCGCGCATCCAGCGACTGAACGAATCGGCTACCTGCGCCGGGTCGCGCGGCAGGTGAAATGTTCCAATGACAATTGCGCAATCGTGTCTGGATAGGTCCAGGCATGCAAGGATATCGACGACGTCCACGCTGATCAGATTGGGCTTCAATATCTGCACAAGGCGCGCAAAAGCGATGATGTCTGCGAGATTGTCCAACGAGCCGGATGCGCTGCTTGCCGGATTTTCGATTTGCGCCAATAGCTGCGGATGACTGCCGCGCAACCACTGCCCATTGCCGATGTAAAACAGGCACGAGCCAAGCACTCCGTTCGTCTTTGCATAGTGAATGACGGTCGATCCGTATCGGCTAGTGTCCCGCAAGGCCACGGCGATCAATGGCGAATCGATGCTGCGCAGCGCCGGGCCAAGCTCCACTTCGTGTGCATTGCCGGGGTCGAGCAGGTCTATACCGGTTTCCGCGAAACAATCACGAAAACGCCATACGACCGGGTGATCGGTGATTAGCAGGGTCGCCGCACCGCGACGGAAGTCCCATGGGTCGGGAGTCAGGTGCCATTGCATGGGTTTATGGGTGGCTTCGCAGATAGCGTCGCGGGATTCGCCGCTACTGCTTGACCAGCGAAAGAACCACGACATCCTTTCCGGGGTTCTGCTTGTTCAACTCGGTTAGCACATTGGCCTCGCTCGCAGCGCGGATATACGTGGCGTGGGTATCTCCCGTGGAGCCCGTTTCACGGTTACGCAGCTTGTATTCGACCCTGTAGACGAACGTCGCGGCTGTGGCAGTCATGGCTTTCAAGACGAACGGATTTGCGCAAGCCGGCGTCACGGCAAGCGACACCTGTTCAGTGCATCGAATCGGCGGCGCATCAGGAATGTGTAGCAGAATCATGTTCTCTCATCTCAGTTGCGAAGCCCACGGACTGATAGTTGCCCCGCAGTCATGGCAGCGATTCGAGCCGCTGCCAGTATGTCGAAGCAAGCGACAGACTATGTCGCGTCAGTACATGCGTGAGCATCATCGAAGAGTGGTTTGAGGCAACGAACCGCGCAATTCCCTCACTGCGTCAAGCAACGCGTAGTGGAGGTATTGGGCTGGAACTCTTGCCTCGGGATGGGCGAACGCCAGAACTGGAACGTCAGTGGCATCGACGTAGTACCAGACTCCTCGGTTTGTGCGGCGCCACTCACGCAGATTGCTAGCGTCCATGATGTGTTTATACCAGTCTCCAGTGCCGCAGCAGATGACCAAGTGCGGCTTGTAAAGATCAATCTGCAGTCGCAGGAATTTCGAGTCTTCGTCGGCAAAACGACTCACTTCATTGGGGTCCGATGTATACCACCCAGGAGTCTTCTTCAAGTTCACAGCAGCAATTGAGCGCAAAGCAGCGGTTCGACGCTGGATGTCGATAGTCTCTATCTGCTCCCAAGGCAAAATCGTTGGACTACGTATAGCTTCTATCCATCGAGCCAGGTTGTCCCAAGTTGCCGGGCGACCTCCAGTTCGGAGGAACTCGCGCAAATCCCAGTCTCCCCCATCTGGATCGTTGACTTCCTTTAGGACGAAAAGAAGGCGAGGACTGGAGCCTATGTAGTCCGTTTCGTTGACCACACCGTCGGCAACGAATGCCGGGCGATGTACTTTCCACTCTGAAAAAAGTGCGTCTTCACGCACTGAAATCGACAGTTCGATACTCATGTTTCCCCACAAACGCACAGAAAAGAGTTGTTCCAACCATAGAACGTACAAGCGGTCGATTTCACCCTTTTTCGTGCTGAATTTTCATTAAAAGCGCTTCACTGCGAACTTTCGCCCTCAAATTTCGTGGCGCCGTCACTTCCACGCCCGAACCAAACCCCAGCAACCACCACACCAACTGCGGCGTATCGGCCACAGTCGTCGTAACCCGCAGGCGACCATCGGGCTGCACTTCGATAGTCTGATCTTTCGACAGCGGCGTTTCGTAAAGATGCTCGCCCGCCTCGGCGCTGAAGATCGCTTCCAGCTTGATCTTCTTGCCCGAACCGAACGCCCACGCGCCTTGCTCGATCTGCTCGTCGAGCGAGAAATTCTTCGGGTAGCGCACGGGTTCGGTTCGTATCGTCGCGGCAAGGATGCGGTGCAGCGGGATGATTCGCACGTCCTCGTAGTCGAAGAAGCGACAGGACAGGTAAAGCACCGGCCCGCGCTGCACCAGTGCCAGCGGCTGCACGCGGTATTCCTCGGCATTACGCTCGCCGCGCTTGCGATAACAGATGTCGAGTTGGCGTTCGTGCAGCAGCGCTTCTGTGACGGCGTCTTGCACGGCTGCTTCGATCTTCGGCGCGAGCAGCGGCTGTGTCGGCGGCACGGAACGCACCTTGCCGAGCCAACTGCGGCTTCTGCGCGGCGCGGGTTCCGCGTCGAGCCGCTGGCGCGCGGCGCGAAAGTACGGGCGCAACTGTTCGAGCATCGGCGTGGGCAACAGGTGTTGCAGGTGCTGCTCGGTCATCGCCAGCGTCAGCGCTTCGGCGGCGGTCAGGCCCGGCAGGTCGAAGCTCGGCGCGTCCTTCTGCCAGCTCCAGCCGTAGGGCTTTTCGCGGTCGTCGCAAGTGATCGCGAATGCGCCGGAAAGCTCATTGAGATCGCGCTGCAGCGATCGTTCGGTGATGTCGTAACCTTCGTCGGCCAATGCGCTGCGCAACTCCTGCACGGTGATCTTGCGCGGATACCGCGGCACATGCCGCAGCATGATCCATTGGCGCAGCAAGGCATCCTGATGCTTGGACATGATCGCAACCCTGTTCGATTTGGCGGTCATGCGAGGATGCCTTTTGTGAAAGAGGCGCTATCGCACGATGTTGCGACAATCTGCGTCGCATCCTTGGCGCTTGTCAATTCGTGGGTTGTGCGGCCGCTTGACCGTGCAACGCGAATGCGTTACATCATGCACATGAAAACAGCCGTGCTGCCACAAGTCCGCGTCGCTCCCGAATTGCGCGCCGAACTGGAAAGCGTTTTGCGCGAAGACGAAACCCTGTCCGGTTTCGTCGAGGCCAGCGTTCGTGGTGCGGTGGAATACCGGCGCATCCAGGAGGCCTTCCATGCGCGCGGCGACGCCGCATTCCGGCAATTCCAGCGTGACGGCGTTGCTCGTCCCGCAGGAAAAGTGCTGGCGGACTTGCGCGCCAAACTGGAAGCCAAGCGCAAGCAGCTCAAGCGCGGCTCGTGATATTTCGCGTCAAGTTCGCACCTGCTGCCGAAGAGGATTTGCGGCGGCTGTATGCATTCTTGATTGACCGCGCGAAATACGTTGAGGATTTGGAAATCGCCGAGCAGGCATTGAGCGCGATCGACGCCGCAGTCAACACGCATCTGGCGCAATCGCCGATGATTTACCGCAAGGCAGGCGACGGCAAGAATGGCTTGCGCCGCGAATTGCCGATTCCGTTCGGCAACCGCGGATACGTTGCGTTATATGAAATCATTCCGCCGAACCTCGTATTGGTGCTGGCAGTGCGGCATCAGGTCGAGCAGGATTATCACTGACCTCCACCCGAAGGCATGCGGAACGTGGTTCCTGTGCGACTGGAATGACATTGCCGGAATCCATCGAGATCATCCACGAAGACGACGAGCTGCTGGCAGTCAACAAGCCGGCTGGATTGCTCGTGCACAAGAGCAAGATCGCCAACGACGAGACCGATTTCCTGCTCGACCGGATCAAGCAGCAGGCCGGTGCGAATCTGTATCTCGCGCATCGTCTCGATCGCGCGACGTCGGGCGTGCTGTTGTTGGCGAAGTCGCGCGAAATCGCCGGTGAGCTTGGCCGCGCGTTCATGGCGCGCGAGGTGACGAAAAAATATCTCGCGGTCGTGCGTGGCTGGCCGGCGGGCGAGGGCGCGATCGACTATCCGTTGCCCGGCGTGCGCGAGCACGGGCCGCGCAAGCCGGCGCTGACGCGCTGGCGCACGCTGGCGACGACAACGGTGCCGATCGAAATGGGCCGGTATCCCGAGCAACGCTACGCGCTGGTCGAAGCGCTGCCCGAGACCGGTCGCTACCGGCAGATTCGCAAACACTTCCACCACGTCTCGCACCACATCGTCGGCGACACGAGTCATGGGCGCGGCGATCACAACCGGCTGTGGCGCATCCATTTCGGCATGCATCGCATGTTGCTGCATGGGTGGCAGTTGGAATTTGTGCATCCGATGTCGGGTACGCGCATGGCATTGGTCGCAAGACCGGACCCGGTTTGGCTGAAGGTGCTTGAGCGGTTCGGGTGGCAGGACGTGGCTGAAAAATAGGTCGCCGCCATTCCGGCGCAGAGGTTGCTTGGCCTCTCGAGGCGGCCGTCCACGCGCTGCTTGCGTGTGCGGCTCCGGCCGCGAAGCAGGCGAGCACACGCCGAATTCGCGCTTGCTAGAATGCCGTGACTCCCACACAACGCCGCCGCCATGCCTTCGTTCGACATCGTTTCCAAGCTCGACCTGCACGAACTGACCAACGCGGTCGATCAGGCCAATCGCGAGTTGACCAATCGTTTCGACTTCAAGGGTACCGGCTCGGTCTACGAGCGTGAGGAAACGGTGGTCACGATGAAGGCGCAGGCCGAGTTCCAGCTGAAACAGATGCTCGACATCCTCAAGCAGCGCCTGACCAGCCGGCAGATCGATATCCGCTGCATGGAAGTGGACGATCCCGAAACGAATCTCGCCAGCGCGAAGCAGAAGGTGACGCTCAAGCAGGGCATCGAGCAGCCGCTGGCCAAGGAGATCGTCGCGATGATCAAGGGCGCCAAGCTCAAGGTCGAGGCGCAGATCCAGGGCGACAAGCTGCGCGTGACCGGCAAGAAACGCGACGACTTGCAGATGGCGATCGCGCTGCTGCGCACAGCGGATCTGAAGATGCCGCTGCAGTACGAGAATTTCCGCGATTAGCGTTGTGCCGCCGGCCGCCCGGGCAGCGGCATCGCCGTCGGCAGGCGCGCGGTCAGTTCGGCGGCGACGTCGATGAAGCCGAGCAGGTTGGCGACGTCGCGCGGCGTGCGGCCCATCGAGTCCGTTGCTTCCGCATCGGCGCGCGCGGCGAGCAGCGCGCGCGCGGGCAGGATCAAACCATGCATCGCGCAGGCGTGCAGCGGCGAGACGCCACGTTCGTCCTGCACGTTGACGTCGGCGCGACCGACGAGAAACAGCGAAAGCAGGGCCTGCAAATGGTGCTGGTCGCCAACGCTTCCGGGTGCGGCGTGCGCGCCGAGCAGGGTGTGCAGTGCGGTGCCGCCCTTGGCGTCGCGCGCGTCGAGTTCGGCGCCTTTGCCGATCAGCAGTTCCAGCGTCTGCCGCGCGCGCGCAGTGTCGCGACCGGCGAAGGCGAATTGCGCGGCAGCGTGCAGCGGGCGTTTGCCGCGCTCGTCCTGCGCGTTGGCATCGGCGCCGCGCGCGAGCAGACCGGCGACGAGGTCGGGATAGCCGAGCGCCGCGGCGATCATCAGCATGGTACTGCCGCCCGGCATGCGCTGGTCGACCGCGACTCCGCGGTCGAGCAGCGCGTCGACCACGCCGGTGCGGCGCGCGGTGACCGCCGCGGACAATGGCGTCGCACCGCTCGCTGCGGCTTGCGCGAGGTCGGCGCCGCGATCGAGCAGCAGCGCAACGAGGTCGACGCGGCCGGCGCCCGCGGCACGCAGCAGCGCGCTTGCGCCCTGCGCATCGGGCGCATCGATGGCGAGGCCGAGGTCGATGAGTTTCGCCACCGCATCGGCGTCGCCGAGTTGCGCGGCGGCAGGCAGGTCGGCGGCGCGCAGCGCACGTTTGGGCAGTTTCCATCGCGTCCAGTCCAGCCAGCGGCGCAGGCCCGTTTGCGGTGAGGCGAGGGCGAGGCCGAGCGCGGTTTCGCCGTTGGCGGCGGCCAGCTCTGGATCGGCACCGGCGCGCACGAGCGCGCGCGTGATCGCGTCGGCCGCATCGGGCGGCAGCGCGAACGCGGCGAATAGCGGCGTGCGTCCGTGGCGGTCACGCGGGTTCGGATCGGCGCCGCGTTCGAGCAGCGTCTGCGCGATGCGCGCGCTGCCACAGGCGATGCAGCGCGCGAGCGGCGTCTGCGCGTTCGCGTCGCTGGCGAATGGATCGGCGCCGCGTTCGAGCATCGTCAGTGCGAGCGTCTCGAGCTCCGCGCGCCGTTCGGGATGGCGGATCAGCGCATCGAACACTGCGCCGAGCAGACCGCTGCCCGCGGTCTGCGCGCCGGCATCGATCAGCTCGCGCAGCGCGGCGAGACTCTCGGGCAAATGCGCGAGCAGGGCGCCGACCAGCGCGGTACCGTGGGGCAGTGTCGCATTCGCGTCGAGGCCGTGGCGCAGCAGCCACGCGCGCGCGGCCGGGTCGCGGTGTTCGGCGAGATCGAGAAAGAGTTGCGCACGTCGCGCCATCGGCCAGGCACGCTGGGTCTGCGCGAAGCTGTCGGCGATCTGCCAGTGGCCGAAGCGCAGTGCATCTAGCAGGTGCGCGGGCGAATCCTCGCGCGCGGTCGCGGTGGACGTTGCGCCCGCATCGATACTGGCCGGCAGCGCGTAGTCCGGGTCGAGCAGTTTGACCACGCTCCAGCGGCCGGCGGCGGCGGCGAAATCGACCGCGCGTTTGCCTTCGCGCGTTGTCGTGTCGATCGCGGCACCGAGCGCTAGCAGGCGCGCGACGAAGGCGTCGTCGGCGTAGATCGACTCGGCGGCGAACATCAGCGCGGTGCGGCCGCTGTGGTCGGCCTGTTCGAGCGCGGGCGCGTTCGCGCCGAGCACATCGAGCACGTCGGCGGCGCCGGCGAGCGCGGCTTCCATCAGCGCGCTGACGCCGAGCGCGTCGGTTGCGTCGATCGCGGCGCCGGACTTGAGCAGCAGCGCTGCGATGTCGGCGTTGTCGTGCTGCGCGGCGATCGCCAGCGCCGTGCGGCCGTGATTGTCGGTGCTGTCGACGCGCGCGCCGCGCTTGAGCAGCAGCTTGACCACGTCGGTGTTGTCGTCGGGCGAGGCCGCGGCCGCGATCAACGCGGGCACAGCGTCGGCGACGTGAACCGCGGCGCGGCGCTCGAGCAGGAAGCGCACGAGGTCGCTGCGTCCCAGCGCGCAGGCGATGGCGAGCGGGGTGTGGCCTTCGCGATTGATCGCGTCGACCGGCGCCGACGCATCGCAGAGCAACGCGGCGACGGTAGGCTCGGCCGCGCGCACGGCGAAATGCAGCGGCGTGTTACCCTCGGCGTCGACGCAGTGCGGATCGGCGCCGTTGGTGAGCAGGGTGACGACGACGTCGGGCCGACCCTGATAGCTGTCGCGCGTCGCCGCGATCAGCGGGGTCAGGCCGGCGTGAGCGCGGTTGATGTCGGCGCCCTTGGCGATCAGTGCCCGCAGCAGGGTCAGGTCTTGGGCGACGCAGGCGAGCACGACGACCGAACGCTGGTCGCGCTCGCCCGCGTGCGGCACGAAGTTCGGGTCGGCGCCTTGCGCAAGCGCGGCCAGTGCGGCCACGCCGTCGCAGGCGCGCGCATGGCGCAGCAGCCGCGCGTCGAGCTGCGCTTGATCGACCGGCACCGACGCGGGAGTGGAGGGCGAAATGGAAGCCGGCGCGGGTACCGCGACCGGCTCAGGCGCCGCAGCCGAAACGGGCTGAGCCGGAGCGACCGTGGTATCCAGCGACGGCGGCGTCCGTTGCGGACGCGCGTCGCGCGGATGCGCGGGGCGCAGCAGATCGCGCTGATCGAGTATCGCCGCGAGACTCGTACGCACCATCAACCAGTGGCACAGCGGTGCCAGCACCAGCGCGTAGGCGCCAAGTGCGAACAGGCGCGTTGTTTCGGGCAGATCGACACCGATCCCGGCAATGGCGAAGGTGCCGAGCGTCAGCGCGAACACGGCCAGCGACACAACCAGGCCCTGCGGGAAATACAGGTCTTCACGCGCGGTCAGGCGATGCGCGAGGTCGACGCTGTTGCCGACCGTTTCGCCGAGACCGGGCGGACGCCGCCGCGTGCGCAACTCGTCGAGCAACGCGGCGAGGCCGAACGCGGGCCAGCCGCGCCACGGCGCGAGCAGCAGCACGACCGCCGCCGCCAGCAGCAGCGCCGTGGCGAACGAGACGTGGGCGAGGATCAGGCGTGAAGGAAAGAATGCGACGAGCGCGAACACGGCGGCATAGACCGCGAGCAGCACGCCATAGGCCGCGCCGCCGAGAACCAGCGGCTCGATGTCGACCGGGCGCCGCCGCAGGTGCAGCGCGTGGGTGATCGCGACCATGGTCAGGCCGTTGCCGACGAACAGGGCAATGGCCACCGCGGGGTGGCGAACGAAGGCGGCTAGCGAAAAGACGGCCAGTGCCGGCAGGAACCAGGCGAGATCGATCAGCAGGTTGTGCGGGCGCCCGGGCCGGGGGTTCGACATTACCGTTGCGGTCTGCGGTGGGGAATTCGGCGCGAGTATACCGAGAAACGGTAGACATTCTGTTAGCAGCACGTAATGAAAATCGTCGCGACTTCGCGCTGTCGTCGTTGCAGAATAACGGTCCGACTCGCGCCCGGACCGGCGCGTCCGCTACCCGCACGGGAGTTGCCATGATCCACCCAGCATTCACCTTGATCGCCGCCGCTGCGCTGCTTGCCGGCGTTCCGGTGCTCGCGCAGCAGGCTGCGGCGAGCAAGTTCGACGCGCCCGCGCCGACACCGCCGTTCACCGATTTCCGCTACGAATCGCCCGGCACCACGCGCAAGATCACGCCGGCCGACCTGCCTGCGCCGTATGCAACCAAGGGCGTCGGCAACGGCCCGCACATGGTGCCGCGGCCGGCCGGCGTGTGGCCGAAGGTGCCGGCGGGATTCAAGGTCGAGTGGTTTGCCAGCGATCTACACAACCCGCGCCAGATCCGGCGCGCACCGAATGGCGACATCTTCGTCGCCGAAACCGCCGCCGGGCGCATCCGCGTGCTGCGCGGCATCGGCGCCGACGGCAAGCCGCAGAAGGTCGAAGTGTATGCAAATGGGTTGAACGAGCCGTTCGGTCTCGCGTTCTATCCGCCCGGCGCCGAACCGCAATGGCTCTACGTCGGCAGCACCGACGCGCTCGTGCGCCTGCCATATCGCAACGGCGATCTCAAGGCGAGCGGCAAGCCCGAGAAGCTTGCCGACCTGCCGAGCGGTGGGCATTCCACGCGCGACGTCGTGTTCTCGGCCGACGGCAAGCGCCTGTTCGTCGCGGTCGGCTCGCGCTCCAACGTCGACGATCCGGATACGACGCCGGCGGAGAAATTTCGCGCGAATATACTTGTATACAATTCCGACGGCGCCGGGCGCAAGGTGTTCGCCGCCGGTATCCGCAACCCGGTCGGGCTCGCGATCGATCCGAAGTCGGGCGAGCTGTGGACCAGCGTCAACGAGCGCGACATGCTCGGCGACAACCTCGTGCCCGACTACATCACGCACGTGCAGGAAGGGGGCTTCTACGGCTGGCCGTGGTGGTACATCGGCGCGAACCAGGACCCGCGCCACGCCGGCAAGCACCCCGAGCTCAAGGACAAGGTCATCGTGCCCGACGTGCTGATCCAGCCGCACAGCGCCTCGCTCGGCCTGGCCTTCTACGATGGCAAGCAGTTTCCGGCGGAATACTCGGGCGACATCTTCGCCGCCGAACACGGCTCATGGAACCGCTCCGCGCGCGCCGGCTACGAGGTGATCCGCGTGTCGCGCCACGGCAACGCGCGCGCCAGCGGCGAATATCAGGATTTTCTCACCGGCTTCGTCCTCGACGACGGCACCGTCTGGGGCCGCCCGGTCGGCGTCGCTGTGGCCAGCGATGGCTCGCTCCTGGTCACCGATGACGGCACGGGGTCAATCTGGCGGGTGCGCTACGCCGGGCCCTGACCCGCACGCCTGCCTCGCGCCCGCACCGGCTTCGTGATGTAGTCCGTGGCCACGATATCGCGCCGGCATGGACTTGCCATCACGACGGCGGCCCGGCATCCTGCCGCACGCAGTTGCATACTTCGACGACGCAGGGCCTGTAGCACAACGGTTAGTGCAGGAGACTCATAATCTCTTGGTTCCAGGTTCGAATCCTGGCGGGCCCACCATTCCGTCGCACTTGTGCGGCGTGTGGGTGAAAGCTTAGTTCGGCCAGGCTCGTGGAGAAACGAGCCTTTTTCCGCTTCTTCCGGAGATGCTCAACGTCGAACGGTGGGCTGCCGCCGCAATCGACGCAGAAGGGCGAGGCCGGAACGGCCGGCGATGATACGGGAAAGGTGATACCCCACGCGGGTTTCACGAGGATCCCGCAAAGCGGCGCTGACGAGATGGGACAGAGCGCGTGAGCGCGATTCCTCGGCGAGGAAATAGGCCGCGAGCGCATGACACTGCGCAAATTTCCGCTCGATTTGAGGCCGAAGTTCGGTGAGTTCGTCGCCGTGCCGCGCGAGCAGCGCCTGGAGCACGCGGATTGCGGTGAGCTGGCCCTCCAAGAGCCTGCCGGACATTTGCTCGCCGTGCCGCCGGTACTTGAGCAACGGAGTGTCGACGAGCGCGGCCGGGCCAACGTGAGCGAGTCGCAAGATGTAGTCCCAGTCGGTACCGATATCCATTCCCAGCGACAGGTTCCCGACCTCGCGCTGCGCGTCGCGCCGCATCATCAGGGTAGGCGGATGCATGAAGTTGCCGAGGATGAGGCGTTCCCAGATTCGCCCCCAGTAGATGCGATGGACCGGTTCGAACGTCCGTCCGAGCCATCCGACATCCGCCCCGGTGAAGACGTCCAGATGCGAAAACAATGTATCGAGAGGGTAACGCTTCAGCGCGGTGTAGTACGCGGGGCCCCCGGAGGCTGCAATGAGTCCTTCTTCATTGAATGTCGAGAAGGCGGTCGAGATGACGGCGACTTCAGGCCGATGCGCCAGGAAGCTTGCCTGCACCGCAATACGTTCCGGCTCACAGAGATCATCGCCGTCGAGCCAGGCGATGTATTCGCCTTGGGCATGCGCCATTCCGGCATTCCTTGCTGCACCCAGGCCGCCATTCTTGGTGCGAATGATGGTGATGCGCTGGCGAAATTGCTCGAGGATCTTCGGCGTGTCGTCGGTCGAGCCATCGTCCACGAAGATCACTTCGATGTTCGGATGGGTTTGCGCGAACACGCTCTCCAGCGTCGCGACAACGTGTTGCGCGCAATTGAATCCCGGGATGACGACGGATACCAAGGGCGCGGGCATGTGAGCGGGTGACCATGGCTCGGCGGACGGTGCGCGGCGGAGTATACGGTAAAAAGCTTTGCGTGCCGTGCGCGATGGCGCCGCCGGATTGCCTGGTAACCGCGTGCGAGCGCTACAAACGTCCTCTTCTCGACCGCGCCCTGCGCGGCTTCCGGCGCGCGCCATTCTTCGGCGGGCACCGCGGATCAGAAGCGGTATTTGATTCCGGTCCAGATCAGCCGCGGCGCACCCGGTGCGAAGAACGTCGTGCGCGGAACGGGATAATTTTCATCGCCGGGCGCGCCTGCCACCTTGGGAAACGGACGTGCATGGAAACTACCGTTTGCATCGAAGCCGGTGGCCCCGAGCTGCGCCGCCGTGTAGTACTCGCGATCGAGCAGATTGTCGATCTGGGCGAAGAAGGTCAACTTCGGCGTGGGCTTGTAGTTGATGCCTAGGTCGAACACGCCGTAGCCGGCCGTCTTGCCGGGGCCGAGATAGTAGGTGCCGTCCGGCTGATGCGCATTGTTTTCGTTGCCGCGTGCGTAAACACCGCCCGATGCACGAAAATCGAGGTTCAGCGACAACGTCTCGCCGAAGTCGTAGCCGACGAAGGCCTTGAAGGTCTGCTTCGGAATCAGCGGCATGCGGTCGCCGGGGCTTACCGTGATCGTGCCGCCCGCGAGGCCGCGGAATGCCGGATCCATCGCGGCGAAGCTGTTCGTGCTGTTGCCGTCGCCCGGGAACAGGCCGTAGGCCTGGTACGTGGCCTTAACGTAGGAATACTGCGCGCCGTAACTCCACGCCGACGCCCTGCTGTCGAAACCGAGGTCGAAGCCTTCGCGCCGGGTCTTCGGGAAATTCTGGAAGAATCCCGCGCCGGGTGCATCGGGCGCGGCGACGAACAAAATGTCGTTCTTGTTTTCCGCGCGATGAATGTTGACGTTCCAGTGCGTGCTGTCCCACAGCGTACCGCGCAGGCCGGCTTCGAGCGTGCGCGTGACCACCTGCGCGAGCGGCGGGTCGCCGGCCATGGCATTGGGCAGGCGGCACGGGTTGTTCTCGTTTGCGCAGCCGAGTTCGACGGCTGACGGCGCGCGACTGCCTTCGTTGTAGCCGATGTAGGCGTTGAACGCCGCGCTCGGCGACCAGGTCAGTCCTGCGGCCGGGTTGAAGCGGCGGTAGGTGTCGTTGCCGTTGAGCGAGTCGATGCCGCCGTCGGGATCGAGCAGGTCGCGGGTGATGACGGTTTGCCGGTTGTAGCGGCCGGAGATGGTCAGGTTCCACACGTCGGCGAGAGTCAGCGTGTCGCTGAAGAACGCGCTCCAGGTGTGCGCGCGGCTGCGCAGGTCGACGCGCGAGTCGAACGCGTTTTCGGAATTCTGCGAGCCGTCGGCGTAGGCGCCGGGGCCGTCGACGAGGACGACGCTGCGATTGGCAGCGAGATAGCCGAAGCGAGCCGACTGCGCGTAGCGGATGCGGTCCGCGTCGTAACCGCCGCCGACCAGGAATGCATTGCGGTTGCCGCCGAATTCGGCATTCCAGTCCAACTGCAGGTTGACGCCGTAGTTGTGCTGATGCGTGCGCGTCGTCGTGTCGATGCCATTGCACTTTTCGTTCGGCTCGCTGTTGAGCAGCACATTGGCTATACAGCGCCACTTCGGGAACGGCGTGTTCGCCGCGGTCGCGCCGCTGGCCGGAAAACCGCTGTAGCCGGCTGCGGTCAGCGCCGCCCGTTCCGCAGCCGAAGGCTGGTACACCGATTCGCCGATGGAGTCGTCGTTGAGATCGCCGTTCTGCGTGCGCGTATCGATCTTGCGGTAGTACACGTTGCCGGCGACCGACAACGCATCGCTGAAAGCATGCCTGCCTTCGAGGTTGAGGTAGTGGGACTGGTTCTTGGTCCGGTCGGGAATGGTGTAGACGCTGTTGTAGTCCTGCGCCAGCAGACGCATGTCCTGCAGGCCGTTGCCGATCAACGAGTCCTTGACGTAGGCGTAGCTCAGTTCGAAATCGCTGCCTTCATCGTGCCAGCCGAGCTTGCCGAAGAACTGGCCCTGGTCGGTCGGCGAGTATTCGCGCCAGCCGCCGTCGGTGAAATAGTGGGCATTGAGGTACCAGTCCCAGGCACCGTCGACGCCGCCCGACTGGATATCCGCGGTGCCGCGTGCATGCGCGCCATAACCCAGTTCGACCGTGGTGCCCGGATCGGTGCGCCCGCTTTTCGTTTCGAGCGAGAGTGCACCGCCGAGCGTATTGAGGCCGAACAGCGGATTCGATCCCGGGATCAGCGTGATGCCGGCGATCGCGCTGCGCGGAATCAGGTCCCAGCTGACGACATCGCCGAACGGCTGGTTGAGACGCACGCCGTCCATGTATACCGAGAGTCCCTGCGGCGTGCCGAGCAGCGGCGATGCGGTGTAGCCGCGGTAGTTGACGTCGGGCTGCAGCGGGTTGCCCTGCGACTCGTTGAAGTACACGCCGCTGAACTTGCGATTGAGGAATTCGGTCAGGTCGATCGCGTTGCTGTTGCGCAGGTCGTCGCCGCTGGCCGTCTGCACCGGCGCGGCGATCGCGTTGCGCGGTTGTGCGCCGCCGTTGAGCGGCGTCACTTCGATCGTGTCGAAGTTGACGACCGGCAGTTTCGCGGAAGCGTCCCTGCTCGCGTCCGCGTCCGCGACGACGGCGAAAGCGACGTTGCCGGTCGTGGCCAGCAAGGCCGCAGCAAGCGCGGCGGGCGCAAACGGGTTCTTTACCGGAATCGCACGCGTCATTCGACTACCCCTGGTCGTCCTGTGGTGATGGGTTCTGCGCCGCAGCGCGCACTTTGGAAATCTTGTCGGTGCGCAACGAGCAGGGCGCGAGTCTGCCAGCCCACGGGCGGGAAAAATTCCCGACGTGTATTGCGGCTTGCATGGCGGACGATTCCGCCGAAAATGCGTGCATGAGCCGACCGCAGATCGCACAGATTGTGCCGCCGCCGACACAGCATTCGCGCTGGCGCGGCGATTTGGCCTTGGTGGTCGCGTTGTCGATCCTGGCCGCGTTTGCTTCGGCTCACTGGGATTTCGCCGAGTTCCTTGCCGGCGAGTTCCACCTTGCCGAAAACCTGCAGCTGGACGAGGCTCCCGGGGTGCTGCTCGTCATCGCGACCGGCTCGTTGTGGTACGCGTGGCGACGCTACCGTGAGACGCGCCGGGCCCTGGCGCATAGCGTCCAGGCCGAGCGCCAATTGGCTGTGGCGTTGTTGGACAACCGCCGCCTCGTCCGTCAATACGCGGAAGCGCAGGAGACCGAGCGCGCGCGCCTGAGTCGCGAACTGCACGACGAGTTGGGCCAGTATCTCAACGCGGTCAAGATCGACGCCGTATCGCTCGCGCAGCGGCGCGGGCAGGCCGACGACATCGGCGAAATTGCCCGCTCGATCGTGGGCAATCTCGATCACATGCAGAAAGCGGTGGCGGGGCTGATCCGGCAGCTGCGCCCCGTGGGGCTCGATGAACTGGGTATCGAGGCGGCGCTCGAACACCATATCGCCGGCTGGCGCGAACGATTGCCGCAAGCAGCGGTGACCTTGCAATGTTATGGCGATCTCTGCAGCCTCGGCAATGCGGTCAGCCTTGCTGCCTACCGCATCGTGCAGGAAGGACTGACCAATGTGGTCAAGCATGCGCACGCGTCGCGTGTGGCAGTGCGTGTATGGCGGGCGGAGTCAGACGAGGGGCAGGCGCAACTGCGCATCCAGATATCCGACGATGGCTGTGGCCGGAGCCGCGACGAGGACGGCAATGCCGGCCTCGGTCTGATCGGCATGCGCGAGCGGATCGAGGCGCTGGGTGGCGAATTGCGCATCGAAACCGCGCCCGGGTGGGGTTTCCGCCTTGTCGCAAGTATTCCGGTTGTGCACAGCGAAGCAAGTCATGAGTGAACCGATCACCGTCCTGCTGGTGGACGATCACGCGGTGGTGCGCGAAGGCTACCGCCGCTTGCTCGAACGCGACCCGCGCATCATTGTCTGCGCCGAGGCGTCGAACCCCGAGCAGGCCTATCGCGACTTCGCACGGCTTCGTCCGGCCGTGGCGGTGGTGGACATCGGCCTGCCCGGCAGCAGTGGCATCGAGCTGACGCGGCGGCTGCTGGCCAGGGACAACTCGGCGAGAGTGCTGATCTTCAGCATGCATGACGAAGGCATCTTCGTGCGCAAGGCGCTTGAAGCGGGGGCGACGGGTTACATCACCAAAGCCAGCGCACCCGAGGTGCTGGTGGAGGCCGTGTGTGCCGTAGCCCTGGGTCAGCGCTATCTGAGCCGCGATGTGACCAGGACGCTGGGCAGCGAGGTTTCGGTGGGCGAGGCCGATGCGCTGAACGCGCTGTCGCCGCGCGAGTTCGAGATTTTTACCTTGATCGTCGGTGGCCATTCGCCGTTGGCGATCGGCGAGCGTCTTCGCCTCAGCGCGAAAACGGTGGCGAATCTGCAGACGTCGATTCGTCACAAGCTCGGCGCAACCAACAGTGCGCAATTGGCCCGCATCGCTGCGCGGTGCGGTATTGCGAATTGAGCCTCACGCGGCCAGGCACAAGATCGGATCATTGCTTCCAGGTGACGTGCACGCCGCCGAACACGGAGCATCCCGGCGCCGGCTCGAAGTAGCGGCCGTTGCTCTCGTTGACGATGATCGATCCGGCGTAGTTCTTGTCGAACAGGTTCTGTACGCGCAGGAACGTGGAAACGGTCGTCGCGGCGGTCTCGAACACGTAGCCGGTGCCGAGCGACAGTGTGCCGTAGCCCGGCGCGTATTGGCTGTTGAGATCGTTGACCGGCGTCGCGCTTGCGGCGTTCGCTTCGATCGTCGCGTTCCAGCCGAGTGCTTCGCCCCAGCGCAGCGCGGCGTAGAGGTTCGAGCGCGGCACGCCCGGGATGCGCGCCCCCGCGGCGACCGGCGTGTTCGGTTTCGTGCAGGTCGACGCCGCCGGGCAGGTCAGGAACGGCGAGAGGAATTTCGCGTCAAGATACGTGTAGGCGAACTGTGCGTGCCAGCGTGCGGCGAGCGGCAGGTCGAGCTTGAATTCCGCACCGCGCCGGCGCGCACGATCGACGTTCTGATAGGTCGTGCGACCGCCGCTCGAGGTGGCCGCGGCGATTTCGTTGCGCGTGCTGGCGTTGAACACGGCGACATCGAATTCGCCACCCGCAAAGCGCCATTTCGATCCGACTTCACTGTTGCGGCTGCGCGCGGGCACGAGGCCGAAGTTGATGCCGGCGCTGCCGTCGGGGCGATAGCCGAGTTCGTTGAACGTCGGCGTCTCGAAGCCGCGCCCGTAGGAAGCGTAGAGATGCCATTGGCTGTTCACGCGGTAGAGCAGGCCTGCGACCGGCGTCGTCGCCGCGTAGTTCGCGCGGCCGCTGTCGTCGGGATTGCCCGGCGCGATGTAGTGGTCGGCGGCGGAGAATTTCACTTCGCTGTGGCGTGCGCCGAGGCTGGCGAGCCAATGCTCGGCGAAACTCCAGGTGGCCTGCGCATACTGGTCGAAATTGAACACGAGGTTCTGCTCGTCGCGACGCAGTACGCCTTTCACGCCGAGCATCGTGCCGAGGTAGTTGTTGTAGCCTTGGCGATGCTGGTTCTGGCGGTCGTAGCTGACCCCGGCGGACACATCCAATGGCCGGCCGGCGAGGACGCCACGGTAGCTCCAGCGCGCGTCGCCGCCGCCGTAGTCGCCGTCGAGGTCGATCACGCCGCCGGGGCTGGTCGGCGCTTTCTGCGTCGCCACCGGGATCGACTGGTACTGTTCGACGTCGCGATGACCGGCGTAGCCGAGCACGCGCAGACTCTGCGAATCGCCCAGCGACTGCTCGTAGATTGCGCCGCCTTGCTGCTGGTGCACGCTCTTGCGCGTGTCGAACTGCGCCGCGCTCGTGACCGGCTGGCGCGGATCGGCCTCGAACTGCGCACGGGTCAAGCCGAGCGGGTCGTCCGCATTCGGCAGCGCCACCGCGTTTGCGAGCAGCGTCAGCTTGCGCCCCTCGCCCAAGTCGACGCTGAACTTGGCGTTGCCGTTGCTGCGTTCGGCGTAGCCGTGCCCGCGGTAGCCGTCGGTGTGGAACTGCGAGAGGTCGATGTTGTAGCCGACGATGCCTACGCGCCCGCGCGCGTTCGCGCCGAGGCGCAGCGTGCCGTAGCTGCCGCCGGCCGCATCGAAGCGCAGCTCGGGATGGTCGCCGCCGTCGGCGGTGAAGATCTGGATCACGCCGCCCGAGGAGTTGCCGTACAGCGCCGAGAACGGCCCTCGCAGCACCTCGATGCGCTCGGCCGAACCGAGCGGGAAGTTCGATACCTGCCCCTGGCCATCGGGCATCGTCGCCGGGATGCCGTCGACGTAGAGGCGTACGCCGCGCACGCCGAAGGTCGAGCGTGCGCCGAAACCGCGAATCGAGATCTGCTCGTCCTGCGCGTAGTTCTGCCGGTCGCGCGTGAGCAGGCCGGGAATGCCTTGCAGGTATTCGGATGGATTGATGCCGAGCGAGCTGCCGGCTTCGACCTTGACCGCGTCGATCGCGCCGGGAACCTCGAACGCCGGGCGTTCGCCGCGCGTCGCGGTAACGACGATGTCGGGCAGATCGACCGCGGCGGGTTCGTCGGCGAAGACCGGAGCGCAGGCCAGCACGGCGAGCAGGGCGGAGCGCCCGTGCGGGCGCGGCGCGCGAGGCGAAGACGCACGCGATGCGCTCAACCCAGTCTCCCGCGTTCACGCAACAGTTCGATCTCCGCATCCTCGAACAGGCGCGAGCGCACGAGAAAGCGCACGCCGCGACCGTTCTCGAGCGAGAACATGCCGCCGCGACCTTCGACGACGTCGATGATCAGCTGCGTGTGCTTCCAGTATTCGAACTGCGGCTTGCTGATGTAGAACGGCACGCCGCCGATCTCGCCGAGGTGCACGTCGCTGTCGCCGACGAGAAATTCGCCGCGTGGATAGCACATCGGCGAGGAGCCGTCGCAGCAACCGCCGGATTGATGGAACAGCACTGGCCCATTTTCCTTGCGCAGCGTATCGATCAGGGCAATAGCTGCGGGTGTGGCGATGACCTGGCGTGTGTCGAGTTCATGCTTGCTGGTCGTCCCCATGGTGCCCTTCTCGGTGTTCAGTTCGAGTCTTTGTAGACCAACAGTGCCTTCGACTGTTTGGCGTCCTCGTAAGTCAACGCCGAGCCGGTGGGCCCAAAACCATTCACCTGCAGGATGTAGGCCATGATTTTTTCGTACTGGTCATGCGGCAGTGTAGCCGGGGCCGTGGCGGGCATATTCTGTACGACGATCGTGAAAATTTCGCCTAGTGTGTGCTTCGCCTCGGCAGAAAAAAACATCTTGCCCTTCAGCATCGGGCCATTGCGGCCTTCCAGGTTCTTGCCGTGGCAAATCGAGCATTTGTCTTCGAACAACTGTTGGCCGGCCGCGGCCTGCTCTGCGGTGTAGTTGGCGACGCTGCGCTTGCCGGTGGACTTCGCAGCGCAAGTCGATGTGGCCGGGCCCTGCGCGTGGCGGCGTGCATGGTTGAAGCCCGTCGGCTCGGCACCGCGCCTGCCCGTCGCAGCGGGCGCCACATCGGCGTAGCCGCGCAGGAATTTGGCGAGCCCGCCGTTGTCGCGCAACACGGCAATGGCATGCTCGAAGCGGCGCGCGGCTTCTGCGCCCTTGTCGCCGTGCAAGGCCACCAGCGGCCACGACGTGCCGGCGTCGTCGAGCGGGTGGAACTCGTACTTCGCCACCGCCTTGGCCCGTTGCAGTGCGCCGACCACGCCGGGGCGCCAGATCATGGCGGCGACAACGTCGCGATGTTCGAGAGCGGCGACGACATCGTCGTCATCGGCGCGGATCTCGCGCACAAGATTGGGATGGTGTGGAAAGTACAGATTGGGCAGCGTGTTGTACGCCACGGCGACCTTGCTGCCCGCTGCGAATTTGGCGAGTTTCGTGCGTGGATCGCCCTTGTGCGTGACGAGCACGAAACCGGTTATGGCATAGGGCGGCGTTGCGGTGAGGAATTTCGGCAAGGAGCCGCTGGAAGCGTCGTACGGAAACCCGAGCACGAGGTCGCAGTGCTCGGCGAGCAGTCCCTTGTAGGCGCGCAGATCGAAATCCGGATCGTCGCCTTTGGGTTGGCCGCTGTATTCGTACAGCACCGGTCGTGCGCCGAGCTGGGTCGCGACGGCGCGCGCGACGTCTGCGTCGATTGCGACCGAAGGACTCGCCTTGTCGATGCAAAAGCGCATGTCGTCGGCGTGCGCGCGATTCGCGCCAACCAACAGTGCCAGCGCGGCAGAGGCCACAAGAATGCGGCGCAGCGCGCGGATCGGGGGAGTCATGTCGTGGATGCTTTGGAACATTTTGGAAACCTGGTGGCTGGTGATGAAAACGGACCACGCCGGCGATCGGCGCCGGCGTGGCTCGGATGCCCGACTAGCGCGGGCTCACAGGGCAAACACGTACAGGTGACCACCGCTCGGAATGGCCTTGACCTTCGGGTCTTCGGCCATCTCGCCACCCCAGATGGGTGTACCGCCACCCCAGCCGGCCCAGATGCCGACATATTGCTTGCCGTTCACGCGCCAAGTGCTCGGCACGCCGAGGAAGCCGCTGGTGGCCTGCGGGCTCTTCCACAGGACCTTGCCGGTCTTCGCGTCGAACGCATACAGATACCCGTCCGCGGATCCGGAGAACACTAGTCCCCCGGCCGTCGCGAGCATGCCGCTGTTCCATGGCAGTTCGGACGGGAACGACCAGACCTGCTTGCCGGTATCGAGGTCGATCGACTGCACCGATCCCCAGTTCTTGTTGTCCGGGTCGTGCAACACGCGGAACGTGGCTCCGAGGTAGGGCAGTCCCGCCTTGTAGGTCGCCGGCGCACCCTTGATCGTCATGCAGGTGTGCAGGGTCGGGATGAACACCGAGTGCAGTTCCGGATTGATCGCCACCGGCCACCAGTTCTTGCCGCCGAGGAAACTCGGACAGGTGAAGACCTCCTTCTCGAGCGTCGGGCGCAGGTTGTCGTCGGTCACCGGCTTGCCGTCCTTCATTTCCTTGACGCTGGTCGCATGGGCGAACTTCTCGGCGTAGATCAGCTTGCCGTTGGTGCGATCGATCACGTACAGCCAACCGTTGCGACTGGCGGAGACCAGCGCCTTGTACGACTTGCCGCCATAGGTGATGTCGGTCAGCACCTGTTCGTTGCTGCCGTCGTAGTCCCAGGTGTCGCCGGGCGTGTACTGGTAATACCATTTGATCGCGCCGGTGGCGGGATCGAGCGCCAGCACCGAATCGGTATACAGGCTGTCGCCGGGACGCATTGTCGCAAGCCACGGCCCGGGGTTGCCGACACCCCAGAACAACGTGTCGGTACCGGGATCGTAGGTGCCGGTCAGCCACGGCGCGCCGCCGCCGGTCTTGTACGCACCCTTGGGCCAGGAATTGCCGCCTGGTTCGTTCGGTGCTGCGGTGGTGTGCCGTTTCCACAGCGTTGCGCCGGTCTTGGCGTCGAGAGCAGTGATGTAGCCGCGAATGCCGTATTCGCCGCCGGAGATACCTACCAGAACCTTGTCTTTGGCAACGAGCGGCGCCTGGGTGATGGCATAGCCGAGGTCCGGCTTTTCCAGCGTCTTCTTCCACACGACCTTGCCGGTCTTCGCGTCGAGGGCGACGATGTCGTTATTGAGCGTGGCCAGATAGACGTTGTTGCCGTACAAAGCAACGCCACGGTTGACGATGTCGCAGCACACCGTCTTCAGGCCGGTGTTGCTGAGGTCATGCTCGTATTTCCACAACGGCTTGCCCGTTGCCGCCTCGAATGCCCACAGCTTGCCGCGCGGCCCGGTGATGAACATGTAGTCGCCGTTGACGATCGGCGGTGCTTCGTGACCGACGTCATGGCCTTCGAGCTCGTTCTTGAAATCCCACGCCGGCTTGAGGTTGGCGACGTTGCCGGTGTTGATGTCGTTGAACGGCGCGTAGCCGCTACCGGACCAGTCGCGGCGATACATCAGCCAACCGTCGTCCTTGGCGGCATTGGCCAGGCGCGCGTCGGTAACTGGTTGATACGCGCCGGGATCGGCGACGGCGCTGCCGGAACCGAACAGTGCCAGTGCCAAGGTGCAAGCGACTGGCAACGAGGACGTCTTGATGACTTGCTTGATCATGTTGATTGCTCCCGAGGATTGGTGATCAGAAGAAAATGATTCCGCCGAACGAGCCGCCGAACATCTTGGCAGTGTTGCCCAGGTAGTCCTTCGAGCGCGTGTCGCCGAGTTCGCCGGCGAGGGTGATGCTCTTGGTCAGGCCGTAGTAGAGGCCCGCAGTGAGGTTGGCGTTCGATTTGAACGAGGCATTGAGCGCCGTATTGCGCGCGTTGTCGTCCTGGTTGCGGCTCTCGCCGTAGTTGATGCCGAACTTGAGCTTGTCGCTGACCTTGTACGTGCCCTGCAGGAAGTAGTTGCGGCCTTTGACCGGCCCCTGATCGCCATCGGAGAGGATGCCGAGACCCTTGCCCTCCTGGTAGTTGGCGAGTACGGCGAACGGCCCGGCGCTGTATGAGGCGCCTATCTCGGCGGCCGTTTCGGCGAAACCGCCGGTGCCGGCGCCGGCATCGGCGAAGTGCTGCATCTTGGCGCCGATCCACGCCTTGAAGCCGTTGCCCGCCCAGGCGAGCTGGGCCTGGTACTGCGGTCCCGCCTGCGAGGCGTAAACGCCGCTGTCGACCGGGCTGACCAGCGCGCCGGTGAAAGTGAAGCCACCGCCGATAACAGGCGAGACGTAGGTCATCTGGCCGTAAGTGCCGAGATACGTGTAACCCGCGCCGATGTGGCCGAGGGTGACGCGGCCGCGCTGCGTGCCCTGCACCGGCGCGCCGGCGCCGAGCAGGGTCATGTCGCTGAGGATCGGGTTCGAGCCGAACACACCGTAGTCACGGCCGATCTTGAGCGTGCCGGCTTCGGCGGTGCCGATCGTAAAGAACGCCTGGCGCACGTCGACCCCGCTGTTCGCGGCAAGGCCCGATGACGTCGCCGTGGCCGCATAGATGCCGATCGTGCCGCCGATCTCGAGGCCATCCTGGCTGGTCTTGAACTTGGTGACGAGTCCGCTCGGCAACAGGCCGTTGCCGATCGTCGTCTTGCTGCTTTCGCCGCTGCAACCGAGCCCACGCCCGGCAATTGCCGGACCGCCGACCGCGTCGCCCGAGCAACTGACGCTGGTCGCGTAGGCGTTGACGATGCCGCCGACATCGACGGTCCAGTCGCCGGACTGAATCTCGACGGCGCCGGCCTGCGCTGCGGCCAGTGCCGCAGCCAGGGCGGTTGCGTGGATCAGTCGGCGAGGCGCTCGCCGGAATTGCTTAGATGGTGTTGATGGCGCGTACACGTTTCCTCCCAGACAGTAGTTGTTGGAAAAATCTGTTCTGTCGCGGCAGCGCGGCAGCGCGTTGCCGTTTCGTGACCAAACACGTCCACGACGCGGGCCGGAGCCCGCGTCTTCCTTCCTGCATCCCCCGGCCCCGGACCTAGAAGAACCCGAGCTTCTTCGGCGAGTAGCTGACCAGCATGTTCTTGGTCTGCTGGTAGTGGTCGAGCATCATCTTGTGCGTCTCGCGGCCGATGCCGGACTGCTTGTAGCCGCCGAACGCTGCATGCGCGGGATAGGCGTGGTAGCAGTTCGTCCACACACGCCCGGCCTGAATCTCGCGGCCGAAGCGGTAGCAACGATTCGCTTCGCGGCTCCACACGCCGGCGCCGAGGCCGTACAGCGTGTCGTTGGCGATGTGCAGCGCCTCCTCTTCGTCCTTGAAGGTCGTTACCGAGACGACCGGGCCGAAGATTTCCTCCTGGAAGATGCGCATCTTGTTGCTGCCGGCGAACACGGTCGGCTTGACGTAGTAGCCGTCCTTGAGATCGCCGCCGAGCACGTTGCGCTCGCCGCCGGTCAGCACCTTCGCGCCTTCCTGCTTGCCGATGTCGATGTACGAGAGAATCTTCTCGAGCTGTTCGCTCGAAGCCTGCGCGCCGATCATCGTGGCCGGGTCGAGCGGGTTGCCGGCCTTGATCGCGTTGACGCGCTGTATCGCGCGTTGCATGAACTTGTCGTAGATCGATTCGTGGATCAGCGCGCGGCTCGGGCAGGTGCAGACCTCGCCCTGGTTGAGGGCGAACATGACGAAACCCTCGATCGCCTTGTCGAAGAAATCGTCGTCGCGCGAGGCGACATCGTCGAAGAAGATGTTCGGCGACTTGCCGCCGAGCTCGAGCGTCACCGGTATCAGGTTCTGGCTCGCGTACTGCATGATCAGGCGGCCGGTCGTGGTCTCGCCGGTGAACGCGATCTTGGCGATGCGCGGGCTCGATGCGAGCGGCTTGCCCGCTTCGAGGCCGAAGCCGTTGACGATGTTGAGCACGCCGGGCGGCAGCAGGTCGCCGATCAGTTCGGCCCAGACCAGAATGCCGACCGGAGTCTGTTCGGCCGGCTTGAGCACCACGCAGTTGCCCGCCGCGAGTGCGGGCGCAAGCTTCCATGCCGCCATCAGGATCGGAAAGTTCCACGGGATGATCTGGCCGACGACGCCGAGCGGTTCGTGGAACTGGTAGGCGACGGTGTCGTGGTCGATTTCGCCGATCGAGCCTTCCTGCGCGCGGATGCAACCGGCGAAGTAGCGGAAGTGGTCGATCGCGAGCGGAATGTCGGCGGCACGCGTCTCGCGCAGCGGCTTGCCGTTGTCCCAGGTCTCCGCATGCGCGAGCAGGTCGAGATTCTGCTCCATGCGGTCGGCGATGCGGTTGAGGATGTTCGCGCGCTCGGCCGGCGCGGTGCGGCCCCAGGCCGTCTTTGCCTTGTGCGCGGCGTCGAGCGCGAGCTCGATGTCGTCCTTGTCCGAACGCGCGACTTCGCAGAACGCCTGTCCGGTGACTGGCGTGACGTTGTCGAAATAGCGACCGGCTACGGGCTTGAGCCACTTGCCGCCGATGTAGTTTTCGTAGCGGGCCTTGAACGGAACTTGCACCGCAAGATGTTGCTGCTCGAGTTTGGTCATGACGCGTGAGGCTCCAGGTTGGTGGGCGTCTGCGTAGAGCACGCAGCGTGCCAACGGCCGCAGCTATTGCGGTGCAGCAACGTCAGGATACTTGTATAGAAATGCACTTGGCCGTGCGTTGCTGCGGTGCGCAACGCACGTTGCAGATGGCTTGTTGCATTCGCCCGGAAATTGTGTCCAGACTCGGTGCACCCGCCAGAGACAACTGTCGCAAATTGCGACACATGGAATTCCATGACCGATTTTGTTCTGGATCGCATCCAAGCCGCTCGCCATCGGTTCTTCGATGAAGGCGATGCGCCGCGTGGGCTCGTGCCCGCCACCATCCTGCGTTCCTGGCAGCGTTGTGCGGGGCTTGGTCTGTCGGAGCACGAGCGTCCCAACGTCGAGCCTCTGGCCGCTACCGCATTGCGCGAGGTCTGCCAGAAATACGAGGAACTGCGCCGTATCTGTCTGCCCGAAGTGCGCGCGCTGTACGCCGATGCGCGCGCGACCGGCAGCATCGTCATTTTGACTTCGCCCGATGGCATGATCCTCGAGGCGCTCGGCAGCGCCGACTTCCTCGACAAGGCGGCACGCGTTTCGCTGCGCCCCGGCGTGCCGTGGAACGAGAACCACACCGGTACCAACGCGATCGGTACGGCGATGATCGAGGGCCGCGCGATCGAGGTACGCGGCCCCGAACATTTCTTCGCGCCGCATCGCGTGCTCAGCTGTTCGGCCGTGCCGATCATCGACCCGTTCGGCAAGATCGCCGGCGTGCTCGATCTGTCGGGCGAGTCGTCGGTGCATCACACGCACGCGCTGGGCATGGTGCGCTTCGCGGTCGACCAGATCGAACGGCGCCTGTTCGAGCGTGATTTCCCGGATTGCCGTGTGCTGCGCGTGCAACGCGATGCCGGTCTGCTCGGTACGCCGCAGGAAGGCATTCTGGTGTTCGAAGACGGGCGCCTCGTCGCGGCGAACCGGCACGGCCTCGGCGCGGTCAATCTCGTGCGCGGCGACATCGGGCGCAGGGAATTCAACGAATTGTTCGATGCCAGGCTCGAATCGCTGCATGGCGAGGCCGGCCTGCGCGACCATCTCAACAAGCCGATCTTCGTGCGCGTGGACGAACAGCAACATCGTCCGGCCACGGCCGGACCGGCACGGCCCGCATCGGCGGCCGGCGGCAACATTGGCGTGTTCGACGCGCGACTCAAACACGAACTCGACCGCGCCGAGCGCGTGTTGCGCGCCGGCATGTCGGTGCTGCTGCTCGGGGAAACCGGCACCGGCAAGGAGGTGTTCGCGCGCGAACTGCATCGTCGCCTTGGCGGCGGGAACATGCCGTTCGTCGCGGTCAACTGCGCAGGTCTGCCCGAGAGTCTGATCGAGTCGGAATTGTTTGGTTACGAGGAAGGCGCGTTCACCGGGGCGAAGCGTCACGGGGCGAAGGGAATGCTGCGGGAGGCCGACGGCGGCGTGTTGTTCCTCGACGAGATCGGCGACATGCCGCTCGCCGCGCAGACGCGATTGCTGCGCGTATTGCAGGAGCGCGAGGTCACACCACTCGGTGGCGGCAAGCCGGCCAAGGTCGATTTCACCGTGATTGCAGCGACCAACCGCAATCTCAAGGTTGGAGCGCTCGATCAGTTCCGCTCGGACCTGTTCTTCCGCATCGCGCACTACACGGTCAACCTTCCGGCACTGCGCGAGTATCCCGATCGTCGCGAGTTGATCGAAATCTTCTGGAATCGACTCACCGCGGGCACGCCCACGCGCCTCGATCCCGGCCCGCTCGACATCCTTGCGCACTATTCCTGGCCCGGAAATCTGCGCCAGCTTACGGGCGCGTTGCGCACACTGGTCGCACTCGCGGGGCCGGGCGGCCGGGTCGAAACGCACGACCTGCCGGCGATGTTCCACGAGTTACCGCCGCCGGTGGAAGCGGACGCGCGGACACTCGCTGCGGACACTCTGGTCGCGTTGGGCGAAATTACCGAGAGGGCGATGCGTCAGGCCCTGGAAAAACACGCCGGCAATGTCTCAGCTGCGGCGCGCAGCCTGGGGGTCAGCCGCAGCACGCTTTATCGGCGGCTGGGCTGAGCCGTCCGGCGCGGACTCCTCCGCTGCCGCGCGATCCCCGGTGTGGCCGGCATGGCGTTGCGTTTCGCCACGCAGCCGCGTACGGTAGAAAACCGGATTGCGCATGCGCTGGCGACCTGCCGGCGCGCGCTGTGGGATGGATCGGCACGATGCGTTCCTGTCATAGATGAAGCAGCGCCCGTCATCGTCGACTGCCGCGATCCAGGCCGAGGCCGAGGTCTGGTTCGTGCGCCTGCGCGCCTACGACTGTTCGGCCCACGAGCGCCGTGCCTTCGAAGCCTGGCTCGCAGCCGCGGCGGAACATGCCGACGCCTATTCGGAGACGCAACGTTTCTGGGACTCTCTCGATTTGCTTCCGCACGAGCGCGACGCGCGCCGTCGACACGGGCAGGCGGGCGGGACCGAAGCGCTGCCAGGGTACGGTTCCGCCCTGGTCTGGGGTGGTGCGCTCGCAGTCGCTGCCGCTGCCGCCTGCGTCGCGTTCGGCGTCCGGTCGACATGGCCCGGTCGCTCCATGACGGCGTCGCGCGACTATTCGACCGCGCCGGGAGAGCAGCGCGAACTTACGCTCGAAGACGGTTCGCACCTGACGCTGAACACGGACACCCGCGTTCGCGTCCGCGTCGAGGGTGGCTCGCGCGAGGTCGAATTGATGCGCGGAGAGGCGTTGTTCGACGTGGCCCACGAACCGGGACATCCGTTCCACGTACGCAGCGGTGACATCACCATCGCCGATCTCGGCACGAGCTTCGATATCCGCAGCGACGCCGCCGACACCTGGATCACCCTGATCAGCGGTCGCGCCACGGTGACCCGTGATCGCGACGGCGCCGCGGTCGAGCTGGCGCCAGGCGATCAGTTCATCTCCAGCGCTACAACGTGGCGCAAGCAGACGGTCGCCGATCTGGCCATGGTGACGGATTGGAGCAGCGGCCACCTCGTGTTCCGAGCCGCCCCGTTGCGTGATGTCGTGGCGAAAGTGAACCGTTACGGTCCCCCTCGTCTCGTGATCGTCGACGATTCGCTGGGAATGCTGCAGATCAGTGGCGACTTCCGCATCGGCGACACGGATGCGCTGCTGCATGCTCTGCAAAGCGCGTTGCCGATTCGCGTGGAGAAGTCGTCCGAGGGGGAAACACGATTGTATTTGCGGCGCTGACGCGGAGTACCTGCGCCTGCGGCAGCGCACGGCAACGGGCAAAACCGCAGGCGCAGGTGCTCCGCGCGCGCGCATCCACAGCGCACGCGGGACGATGCTTGGAATCCGCCGCGGAGTCCACATATCGGTGGGTCGGCAGATTTTCGAGAACGCGTCATGCACGACAGTTTCCACGCCACAACAATCGTTTCGGTGCGCCGCGACGGCAAGGTGGTCATCGGTGGCGATGGCCAGGTCACGCTGGGCGCGACCGTGGTCAAGGCCAACGCACGCAAGGTTCGCCGCCTCGGCACCAAGGGCGAAGTGCTCGCCGGCTTCGCCGGCGCGACGGCCGATGCGTTCACCTTGTTCGAGCTGTTCGAGCAGAAACTCGACAAATACGGCAACAACCTCACGCGCGCCGCGGTCGAACTGGCCAAGGACTGGCGCACCGATCGCCGCCTTGGTCGGCTCGAGGCGATGCTGGCGGTGGCCGACAAGGATGCGTCGTTGCTGATCTCGGGTAACGGCGATGTGCTCGAGCCCGAGCACGGCCTCATCGCGATCGGTTCGGGCGGCCCCTACGCGCAGGCGGCGGCGCGTGCGCTGCTGCAGCACTCGCAGCTCGGCGCGCGCGAGATCGTCGAGAAGGCGCTCGGCATAGCCGGCGACATCTGCATCTACACCAACCACAACATCACGATCGAAGAGCTGTGAGCCGTCAGCGGTGAGCGGGAAGAGCCAATCCGTCGCGCCGCCGCGTTTTTTCCCTTCACTGCTTGCCGCCCACCGTTCACAATCCACAGCCATGTCCGAACTCACCCCCCGCGAAATCGTCAACGAACTCGATCGCTACATCATCGGCCAGAACGCGGCCAAGCGCGCGGTCGCGATCGCGCTGCGCAACCGCTGGCGGCGCATGCAGCTCGATCCGGCGCTGCGCAACGAGGTCACCCCGAAAAACATCCTGATGATCGGCCCCACCGGGGTGGGCAAGACGGAAATCGCGCGTCGGCTCGCGGCGCTCGCCAACGCACCGTTCATCAAGGTCGAAGCGACCAAGTTCACCGAGGTCGGCTACGTCGGCAAGGACGTCGAGCAGATCGTGCGCGACCTCGCCGACGCGGCGGTGAAGATGGCGCGTGAGGCGGCGAAGAACCAGGTCAAGTCGCAGGCCGAAGACCGGGCCGAAGAACGCATTCTCGATGCGCTTATCCCGCGCCGCGCGTCGAGCTGGGACCAGCCGCCGCCGGAGTCGCTCGACACCGATACGCGCCAGAAGCTGCGCAAGCAGTTGCGTGAGGGCGCGCTCGAGGAACGCGAGATCGAGATCGAGACGGCGGTCAACGTCGGTGTCGAGATCATGGCGCCGCCGGGCATGGAGGAAATGACGAACCAGCTGCGCGGCATGTTCTCGCAGATGGCCGGCAACAAGACGCAGAAACGCAAGCTCGCGATCAAGGCCGCGCGTCCGCTACTGATCGAGGAGGAGGCGGCGCAACTCGTCAACGACGAGGAAATCAAGCAGCAGGCGATCGAGGCGGCCGAGCAGAACGGCATCGTCTTCATCGATGAGATCGACAAGGTCGCGCAGCGTGGCGAATGGGGTGGCGCGGGCGTGAGCCGCGAGGGCGTGCAGCGCGACCTGCTGCCGCTGGTCGAGGGCTCGACCGTGTCGACCAAGCACGGCCTGATCAAGACCGACCACATCCTGTTCATCGCCTCGGGAGCGTTCTCGCTGGCCAAGCCCTCGGACCTGATTCCCGAGCTGCAGGGCCGTTTTCCGATCCGGGTCGAGCTGTCGGCGCTGTCGGCGAACGACTTCGAGCGCATCCTCCGGGAGCCGCACAGCGCGCTGACCAAGCAATACAGCGCGCTGCTCGCGACCGAGAACGTCGCCCTCGAATTCAGCGACGACGGCGTGCGTCGTCTCGCCGAGATCGCCTTCCAGGTCAATGAACGCACCGAGAACATCGGTGCGCGCCGGCTGCACACCGTTTTGGAGCGGTTGCTCGATACGATATCCTATGAGGCTCCGGACCGGGGCGGGCAGACGTTTGTCGTCGATGCGAAGTACGTCGACGAGCATCTTGCGGCGCTGGTACAGGATCAGGATTTGAGCCGCTACATTTTGTAGGGACGATTCTTAACGCAGATCAGAGCGGATAAAAACGGATCAAAGCGGATATGGCCGATCGGAAAATGGCCTTCTTAGAACTTCGCTCAATCCGCTCTTGTCGGCCTTTTATCCGCGTAAATCTGCGTTAGATGGTTTTTATACAAGTATAGAAATGGCAACGATCAACCACCACCGCGAAGGCGGAAACAACGTCGTCCAGTTTCGCGGTCGCGGCGCGCGCGCACAGCTGCGCGAGGCGCTCGACGGACGCGTGCCCGTGCGCGTGATGCGCGAGAAGATTTCTCCGGGCTGGACCCACGGCTACGTGATCGGCATGTCGACCGAGTTCGCGCTGATCGCCGAGGTGTCGGATGCGATGCGCTTCGACGGCTTTCTCGCGATCGCGTTGTCCGATGTCAGCCACGTCGAGGAAGACCCGGGCCGCGAGTTCGTCGAGCGCGCGCTCAATCTCAACGAGGAAGCATTGCCGGCGCTGCCCGAGATCGACCTTGCCGACTGGCAGACGATCGCGCAGTCGGCAGCTTCGGTGACGCCGCTGATCTCGCTCAACATGCTCGACGACGCCGATGCCGGCGAGATCAGCTACGTCGGCCGCCTCACCGGTGCCGAACCCGACGCCTTGGTGCTGCAGGAAGTCGATCCGAACGCCAACTGGTATCCCGACACGGGTGCCTACGAATTCCCCGCGATCGGCTCGATCGCGTTCGGCACCGCGTACATGCTGCTGCTCGCGCGCATCGCCGGTGTGCCGCCGGTTCCATTGCCGCCCGAAGCCCTGCCGGCGTCGTGACGCGGGGTTGGCGATGAGCGCGCCGCGGCCGACCAACATCACCCTGCATCGCGCTTCGCGCGTACTCGAGGTCGCGTTCGACACGGGCGAGACCTTCCGCCTGCCGTGCGAATACCTGCGCGTGCATTCGCCCAGTGCCGAAGTCCAGGGCCACGGGCCCGGCCAGCGCGTGCTCCAGCACGGCAAGCAGAACGTCAACATCGTCGAGATCGCGCCGGTCGGCCAGTACGGCGTGCTGCTGCGCTTCGACGATGGCCACGACACGGGCATCTATTCGTGGAGCGTGCTCCACGATCTCGGTAAGCACCAGGCCGCCAAATGGCAGGCCTATCTCGATGAACTCGCCGCGGCAGGCAAGGCGCGCGCGCCGCAGCGCTGATCAGCGCCGCGCGGGAATGACCGGCAGCAGTGCGTGCGAGGGTCGCGCGCGGTCGAGGTAAAGGCGATTCGTGGCGATGCGCGGATGCTCGGCGATGCCCTCCGGCTCCCCCGAGTTGGGATTTGCGTCGAAGTGCGGAAAATTGCTGCTCGAGATGTCGATGCGCAGGCGGTGTCCGCGCAGGAACAGGTTCGACGTCGGGAACGCCTCGATGCGGATTTTGTATACCTCTCCAGGTTTCAACATCGTCGGCCTCTCCCAGGAATCGCGGTAGCGCAGGCGCAGGATGCCGTCGGTGATGTTCATCGCGTAGCCATGTGGATAGTCCTCGTTCGGCGGATACACGTCGATCAGCTTGGCGGTGAAATCCGTGTCGGGGCAATCCGACGACACCCACAGCTCGAACACGAGCGGGCCGGTGACTTCGACATCCTCGCGCAATGGTTCGGTCTGGAACACGAGTACGTCCTCGCGCTCGGCGAGCGCACGATACGGCGCGGTCGAACCGAAGAACTGCGGCGCCTCGCGCTGGTCGAACGCGCCGCCGACCATGACCGGTTTGCCCGAGGTCACCGTACCGCCGATCGTCGGCACCGGATGTCTGGGGTTGTAGCGGTATTCGCGATACGCGGCATCGATCTGCGGCGGCGCGTCCGTCAGCGAGCCGTCTGCATGCAAGTAGTGCGGCACGAGGCGCGTGCCCGGCAACGGCCAGTCGCGCTCGTTGCGCCAGCGGCCACCGTGTTGCATGCGGCCTTGGGCATTCCTGCGCCCGCTGCCGCCGCCCATGACAAAGATGCGTACCGGCGCTTCCTCGTCGACGCCGTTCGCGATCGATTTGAGCCAGCGGTCGAACCAGCGCAGGCGCAGGGTGAGGAAGTCCGGTGCAAGATGGCCGTCGAGCGTCGCCTCGGCGCCGAAATCGACATCGCCCGCATAGGTCAGCTGGCGGTCGCCGTGCGTCCACGGGCCGAGGATCAGGCGCACCGGTCCACGCTTGCGCTTCTTCAACCCGAGATAGTTCTGCGTCGCCGTGCGCGGATACGGATCGAACCACGACGACATGTGCACCATCGCCGCATCGCAGTACTGGTCGTAGAAACCTTCGGCGTAGATGCCGAGCTGCTTCCAGTACGCATCGAAGTTGCCATGCTGCCACTGCTCGAACAGGTAACTCTCGTAGTCGGGCGCGAGTGCGAGCGGCGAGTCGCCGCGGTGCCACGGCAGGCGCGCGAACCAATGCTTGATGTCGATGGCCTTGTACGCGGCGAGCTTGCTCGGGTCGGATCGGATCTGCGCGCTCTCGGCGGCCTCCGAGAATGCCCAGGTCGCCTGCTTGAGTTCGAACGCGCCGCCCTGGCGAATGCCGCCCTGATAGGCGTTGGCGAAGCCGCCCGAATCGAGGAACATCGCCTTCACGCCAGGCGCACCGGCACTGCCGAGCGCGCCTTGTGTGTGTGCCGCGTAGGACAGACCCATCGTGCCGATGCGGCCGTTCGACCATGGCTGCTCGAGGATCCAGGCGCAGGTGTCGTAGCCATCGTTGCCGTCGGCGAGGTATTTGACGAACCTGCCTTCGGAACCGTAGCGGCCACGGCAATCCTGGTAGATCACGGCGTAGCCGCGGCGCACGAAGAATTCCGCGACCTCGGCGCGCGACTTCGGTTGCGGATTGTCCGGCGTGCGCTCGGAGCGGCTGGCGATCGTCTTGCCGTATGGCGTGCGTTCGAGGATGGCCGCCAAGCGCTGCGCGACCGGCTTGCCGTCGCGGGCGGGCAGGTAGACGTCGGTGGCGAGGTGCACGCCGTCGCGCATGCGCACCATCTGGTCGCGCAGGACACGGACGTCGAAGCGTTCCGCACCGTCCGCCCGGGGTTGCGTCCACGGCCACGATGCCATGCCGGCGAACGTGCCCATCGCGAACTGGCCGAAGCGCCGGCGTGATCGATTCGGGGGCGGTACTTTCATTCCGGTCGTCTGCACATGAGAACCGCGCGGCAAACGCCGCGAGCCGCGCTAGACTAGCAGAGGGGAGGGATTCGAAGAATCGGGGTCGAACACACCAGGCTCACTACCGAAGCAGGATCCGTCATGCCCGAAGAAATCGAAATCGATACCGACAAGCTGCACGAAGCCATCCACGAGGAAGTCGAGAAGGAAGGCGGCGCGCTGCTGCGCACGATCGCGCTGACGACGGCGCTGTTCGCCGCGTTCGCAGCTGTGGCCTCATTGCTCGCCGGCGGCACCGTCAACGAGGCGCTCGCACTCAAGGCCGAGGCGACGCAATTGCAGGCGCAGGCCTCTGATCAATGGGCCTACTACCAGGCCAAAGGCATCAAGGCCGTCGTGCTCGAAGCGCAGAAAGGCGTGCTCGCCGGTGCGGACAAGCCGTTGCCAGCCGACCTCGACAGGAACATCGGGCGCTACAAGGACGAGCAGCAGGAGGCCAAGAAGAAGGCCGAAGAGTTCGAGCACGAACGCGACGAGAAAGGCAAGGAGGCCGACCACCTGATCCACCAGCACCACTATTTCGCCTATGCGGTGGCGATGCTGCAGGTCGCGATCGCGCTCGGCGCCGTCGCCGCGTTGACGCGCAAGCGCGCGGCGTGGCTCGGTTCGACCGCGCTCGGCCTCGTCGGTGCGCTGATCTTCCTGTGGGCGTTGTTCGCGCATTGAGTCCGCATCGGCCCGGCTCGCGCACCGGTGCCCGCCGCCGCGCTGCTAAGATAGGCGCATGAGCGAAACGAACCCGAATCCGGCCGACACCACCCATTTCGGCTACCGCGACGTTCCCGTCGCCGAAAAGGAAAAACTCGTCGGCAGGGTATTCACCTCGGTCGCCTCGAAGTACGACCTGATGAACGATGCGATGTCGTTCGGCATCCATCGCATCTGGAAGCGCTGGTTTGCGGCGACCAGCGGCGTGCGCGTGGGCGACCATGTGCTCGATCTGGCCGGCGGCACGGGCGATATCGCCGCGCTGCTGCTGCCGATGGTCGGCGCGAGCGGCAGCGTCGTGCTCGGCGACATCAACGCGGCGATGCTGCGCGAGGGCCGCGACCGGCTGCTGAACGAAGGCAGCGTGCGCGGCCTGAGCTATGCGCAGGTCAACGCGCAGGCGCTGCCGTTTCCCGATGCGAGTTTCGATGCGGTGACGATCGCCTTCGGCTTGCGCAACGTCACCGACAAGGACGCTGCGCTGCGCGAGATGCAGCGCGTACTGCGCGTCGGCGGGCGCGCGCTGATCCTGGAATTCTCTGCGGTGCGCGATCCGCTGTTGAAGAGAATCTACGACTTCCACTCGTTCCAGGTGTTGCCGCGCCTGGGCGCGTTGATCGCCGGTGACGCCGAGAGTTACCAGTACCTCGCCGAATCGATCCGCAAGCATCCCGACCAGGCCACACTCAAGGCAATGATGGAAGCCGCCGGCTTCGCCCGCGTCGACGTGCGCAATCTGACCGGCGGCATCGTCGCGATCCATCGCGGTTACAAGATTTAACACGCAACGCGTTTTGCGTAGGGCTTTCGGCACAGGCCCGGCTTCCTTCTCCGCGGCATAATTGCGGGCTTGGAATCGGGAGGCGCCATGCGCAAGTACATTCTATGTTCGTTGTTGGTCTTCACCGTCGTGGCCGGCCCTGTCTTAGCGGCCGAGCACGAGGAGCCGGCCAGGGCCGACGCCAGGTCGGTTGCGGGCAAGGACAAAACCGATTCCGCAGTCGCGGAGAAATCGGTGGCGACGAACCACAGCGTTTCGATCAACGGCCGCAGCTACGCGTACAAGGCGACCGCGGGTACGCTGACGATCCGTGACGACAAGGACGTGCCCGATGCGAGCGTTTTCTATGTCGCCTACACCGTCGGCGAAGGCGGGGGATCGGAAAAACGCCCGGTGACGTTCTTCTACAATGGTGGCCCCGGCTCGGCGAGCCTGTGGCTGCACATGGGCTCGTTCGGGCCGGTGCGCGTGGTGACCAACGGCCCGGAGGCGACGCCGCCGGCACCGTACCAGGTCGTCGCCAACACCGACAGCCTGCTCGACAAGAGTGACCTCGTCTTCGTCGACGCGATCGGCACCGGTTACTCCAAGGGCTTGCCGAAAGAGAAGGACGGCAAGCCCGCTGACAAGGACGAGAATCCGAACAAGCGCTTCTGGGGCACCGATCAGGACATCGACGCATTCGGCCGCTTCATCGTCCGCTACATCACCGTGAACAAACGCTGGAATTCGCCGAAGTTCCTGTTCGGCGAGTCCTACGGCACGCCGCGTTCGGCGGGCCTTGCGCGCTACCTGGAGAATCGCGGCGTGGCGCTCAACGGCGTCGTGCTGCTGTCCTCGATCCTCAATTACGGTTCGCGCATTCCGGGGCTCGACTACGACTACGTCAACCTGCTGCCGACCTACGCCGCGATCGCCTGGTACCACAACAAGATTCCGAACAAGCCCGCGGAACTGGCGCCGTTCGTCGAGGAAGTGCGCGGTTTTGCGCGCGGCGAATACTCGGTCGCGCTCGCCAAAGGCCAGGACCTGGGCCCGGCCGAGCGCGACGCGATCGCGCAGAAGCTGAGCCGCTACATCGGCCTGTCGCCGCAGTATCTCAAGGACGCCAATCTGCGCGTCAGCCAGCCGCGCTTCCGCAAGGAATTGCTGCGCGACCAGCGCCGCACGCTCGGTCGCTTCGACGGTCGCTTCGAGGGCATCGACGCCGACGCCGCCGGCGAATCGCCCGAGTTCGATCCGTCGAGCACGGCGATCAGCGGCGCGTTCTTCTCGGCGATCAACGACTATCTGTCGCGCGAGCTTAAGTATTCGAGCGAGGTGCCGTATCGCATGAATGCGGGCGCCGCGATCGGCGAATGGGACTGGCGCCACACACCGCCGGGTTCCTCGCGCAAGCTGCCCTTGCCGGCGATGGTCGGCGACCTGTCGGAAGCGATGCGCACCAATCCGCATCTCAAGGTGCTGTCGGCGAACGGCTGGTACGACCTGGCCACGCCGTTCTTCGCGACCGAGTACGATCTCGCCCATCTCGACATCGATCCGAGCCTGCGCAGGAACCTGAGCTTCACCTACTACCCGTCGGGGCACATGGTCTATCTCAACCTCGACGCGCTCAAGCAGATGAAGGGCGATCTCGCCCGCTTCTACGACAGCGCCTTGTCCAAATGAGGAAAGCCGATGAACATGCTTGTTCGATCCGCCGTCGCCGGCGTTCTGGGCCTCGCCATCATGACTGTCGCGCAGCACGCCAACGCATCGACCGAAAGCCGCGATCCGCACTCCTACGCGCAGCCGGACAAGGTGCGCGTCACTGCGCTCGATCTGGATTTGTCCGTTTCGTTCGACAAGCACGTCCTGTCGGGCAGTGCGACACTGGACCTGGCATGGCTCGACGAGAACGCCCATGAGCTCGTGCTCGACACGAACGGCCTGAAAATCGACAAGGTCGAAGCCGCGGACAACGCCGGCAAGTGGGATGCCGCGACATTCACGCTCGACAAGGCCGATCCGCTGCTCGGCTCGGCGCTGCGCATCGCGCTGCCGGCGCGCAGCGGCAAGGTCCGCATCGTGTATTCGACCAGCCCCGACGCGGCCGGCCTGCAGTGGCTGGACCCGAGCCAGACCGCAGGCAAGAAGCATCCGTTCGTGTATTCGCAATCCGAATCGATCGCCGGGCGCAGCTGGATTCCGCTGCAGGACACGCCGCAGGTGCGTTTCTCCTATACCGCGCACATCACGACGCCGAAAGCGCTGCGCGCGGTGATGAGCGCGAACAACGACGCGAAGCACCCGCTCGACGGCGACTTCCGCTTCATCATGCCGCAGAAGATTCCCTCGTACCTGCTCGCGCTCGCGATCGGCGATATCGCGGTGAAAGAGATCGGCCCGCGCAGTGCGGTCTATGCGGAACCGGAGACCGTCGCCGCCGCAGCGAAGGAATTTGACGACATCGAGAAGATGATCGCCACTACCGAGAAGCTCTACGGCCCGTACCGCTGGGAACGTTACGACATCCTCGTGCTGCCGCCGTCGTTCCCGTTCGGCGGCATGGAGAATCCGCGTCTGACGTTCGTGACGCCGACGATCATCGCCGGCGACAAGTCGCTGGTCAGCGTGATCGCGCACGAGCTGGCGCATTCGTGGTCGGGCAACCTCGTCACCAATGCGGCGTGGAAACACGTCTGGCTCAACGAAGGGTTCACCACCTATGTGCAAGGCCGCATCGTCGAGGCCGTCTACGGCAAGCAGCAGGCCGATGAGGAATTCCTCGTCGCGGCCAATGAACTGAAGAAGGCATTCGCGACGGCCAAGCCCGCCGAGCAATTGCTCGTGCCCGACCTGACCGGCAAGGACGCGGACGATTCGCTCAGCGACGTGCCGTACACCAAGGGCTCGTGGTTCCTGCAATACCTCGAAGGCAAGTTCGGCCGCGCCACGTTCGATGCGTTTCTGCGCGGCTACTTCGACCACTTCGCGTTCCAGAGCATCACCACGGGTCAGTTCGTCGACTATCTCAAGGCCAATCTGCTCGACAAGCATCCGGGCAAGGTGAGCATGGACGAGGTCAACGCGTGGCTGCACCAGCCCGGCATTCCGGCCGATGCGCCGTTGCCCGCATCGAGCGCGTTCGCCGCGCAGGACAAGTTGCGCGAACAGTTCGTCGCCGGCAAGATCGATGCAAACGGGCTCGGCGCGAAGGCCTGGCGCACACAGGAGTGGGAGTATTTTCTCGACCAGTTGCCGCCGAAGTTGGGCGCGGCGCAGATGAAGGCGCTCGACGCGGCCTATCACCTGACCGGCACGCACAATGCGGAGATCGCATTCCGCTGGTACCGCCTCGCGATCGGCAGCGGCTACGAGGCCGCGTATCCGGCGATGCGCGAACACATGCTGCGCATCGGCCGGCGCATCCTCGTCGTGCCGCTCTACGCGGAACTGGCGAAAACCGCGCAGGGCAAGGCCCTGGCCGAGAAGATCTATGCCGAAGCCAAGCCCGGCTATCACCCGATGACGCGCGCGGCGGTGGAGAAGGCGTTGCAGGATCCGACACGGCGGCGCTAGGAAAATCCGTCATCCCGGCCTTCCGTGCCGGGGTGATTCAATCGAGCGCGTAGCCGAACTGCTGCTTGAACTGATCGGCGAATTCGGCGAAGGTGAAGCGCTGGTTCTGCGTGCCGGGATGCTCGATCTTGAGCGTGCCCATCAGGGATGCGACGCGGCCCGTGGTCGGCCAGTCCATACCTCGCGTGAGACCGAAGATTAGTCCTGCCCGATAGGCATCTCCGCAGCCGGTCGGGTCGACGATGCGGCGCTCGTGGCCCGGCGGAATCACGTGCTGATTCTTGCCTTCGTGCACGATCGAACCCTTCGGGCCTTGCGTCACGATGTAGGCCTTCACGCGCGAGGCGATGTCGTCCGCGCTCCAGCCGGTGCGCGTCTGCAGCAGCTGCGACTCGTAGTCGTTGACGATGGCGTAGTCGGCCTGCTCGATCATCGTGCGGAATTCCTCGCCGTTGAACAACGGCATCGCCTGGCCCGGATCGAAGATGAAGGGCACGCCCTTCTCGGCGAACTCGCGCGCGTGCTGCAGCATGCCGTCGCGGCTGTCCGGTGCGACGATGCCGAAGGTCACGCCCTCGACGTCCTTCACGTGATGCTCGTGCGAGTTGAGCATCGCGCCCGGATGGAAGGCGGTGATCTGGTTGTTGTCCATGTCCGTGGTGATGAAGCACTGCGGCGTGAACAGCTCGTCGTAGACGAGCACGTGGTCGAGGCGGATGCCGCAGCGCTGCAGGTGCTCGCGGTACGGGCCGAAGTCCTGGCCGACTGCGCCGAACGGAATCGGATCGTCGCCGAGCAGCTTGAGGTTGTAGGCGATGTTGCCCGCACAGCCGCCGAACTCGCGGCGCATGCGCGGCACCAGGAACGACACGTTCAGGATATGCACCTTGTCGGGCAGGATGTGGTTCCGGAACTGGTCCTGGAACACCATGATCGTGTCGTAGGCGAGCGAACCGCAGATCAGTGCAGACATGTGCAGACTCCCAAATTCAAAATGGTTCTTCCCGTCCCCGAGCAGGGAACGAGCCTATTTTAGTTTTTCCCGAAGCAGCGCGTTGAGCTGCTGCGGATTCGCCTGGCCGCGCGTGCGCTTCATCACCTGGCCGACGAAGAACTGCAGCAGCTTCTCGTTGCCGCCGCGGAAATCGGCAAGCTGGGTCGGATACTCGGCAAGCACCGCGTCGATCGCGGAGGCGAGCGCGCCGGAGTCGGAGATCTGTTTGAGGCCGCGCTTCTCGATCACCGCGTCCGCGCTTCCCTCGCCGTCCCACATCGCGGCGAACACGTCCTTGGCGATCTTGCCGGAGATGACGCCCTCGCGCACGCGCGCGAGCAGTTGCGCAAGCGCGGATGCGGATACCTGCGATTGCTCGACGGTCAGCGCGGCCTCGTTGAGCGCTGCGGCAACTTCGCCGAGGGTCCAGTTGGCGGCGAGTTTCGCCTCGCCCGGCAGTGCGGCGAGCACGCCTTCGAAATAATCGGCCATGGCGCGGTCGGCGCAGAGCTGGGTCGCGTCCGCCTCGGGCAGGCCGAGCGTTTCGACGTAGCGCACGCGCCGCGCCTCGGGCAGCTCGGGCATCGTCGCCTGCACCGCGGCGATATCCTTGGCCGTCACCGCGAGCGGCGGCAGGTCCGGATCGGGGAAATAGCGGTAGTCGTTCGCGTCTTCCTTGCCGCGCATCGGCCGCGTCTGGTGGCGCGCGGGATCGTAGAGGCGCGTCTCCTGGACGATCCTCTCACCGTTTTCGAGCGCGCGGATCTGGCGCTCGATCTCGTACTCGATCGCCTTCTCGACGAAACGAAACGAGTTCACGTTCTTGATCTCGGTGCGCGTGCCGAGCTTGTCGCTGCTCGTCGGCCGCACCGACACATTCGCATCGCAGCGGAACGAGCCTTCCTGCATGTTGCCGTCGCAGACGCCGAGCCAGCGTACCAGCGTGTGCACGGTGCGCATGTAGGCAACTGCTTCGGCGGCCGAATACAGCACGGGTTTGGAGACGATTTCGAGCAGCGGCGTGCCGGCACGATTCAGATCGATGCCGCTGGCGCCGTGGAATTCCTCGTGCAGCGACTTGCCCGCATCTTCCTCGAGATGGGCGCGCTCGATCGCCACTTCGATCGTGCGGCCATCGTCGAGGCGTACTTTGAGGCTGCCCTCGGCGACTACCGGCAGCTCGTATTGGCTGATCTGATAGCCCTTGGGCAGATCGGGATAAAAGTAGTTCTTGCGTGCGAACACACTGTGCGAAGCGATGCGCGCGCCGATCGCGAGGCCGAAGCGAATCGCCTTGTCGAGCGCGGCGCGGTTCGGCAGCGGCAGCGTGCCGGGCAGGGCGATGTCGACGAGACCGGTGTGCGTGTTCGGCTCGGCGCCGTAGGCGGTCGACGCGCCGGAGAACAGCTTCGAGGCCGTCGACAGCTGCGCGTGGATTTCCAGGCCGATGACCGGCTGCCAGTTTCCGTAGGCGCTCATGCCGCGCCCTCCGGCTTGCGCGCGTGCCAGTCGGTGGCAAGCTGGAATTGATGCGCGGCACTGAGCAAGCGTGCTTCCGCGAACGCAGGCGCGATCAACTGCAATCCCACCGGCAGATTGGCGCTGAAACCCGCCGGCAACGAAATCGCCGGCAGGCCGGCAAGATTGACGGCAACCGTGTTGACGTCGGCCGCGTACATCGCGAGTGGATCGGATGACTTCTCGCCGAGCTTGAACGCGACGCTCGGCGTGGTCGGCCCGGCGATCACGTCGACGGTTTTGAACGCCTCGTTGAAATCGTTCGCGATCAGCCGGCGCACGCGCTGCGCGCGCAGGTAGTACGCATCGTAGTAGCCGGCCGACAGCGCGTAGGTGCCGACGAGAATGCGGCGCTTCACCTCGGCGCCGAAGCCTTCGGCGCGCGTGCGCGTGTACAGGTCCTCGAGCGACTTCGGATCGGCGCAGCGGTGGCCGTAACGCACACCGTCGAAACGCGCGAGATTGCTCGATGCTTCGGCCGGCGCGATCACGTAGTAGGCCGGGATCGCGAGCGCGGCGTTCGCCAGCGAAACATCGACGAGCGTTGCGCCGAGTTTTTCGTATTCCCCGAGCGCGGCCTGCACCACCGCGCCGACGCCCGCATCGATGCCGGCGCCGAAGTATTCGCGCGCGACGCCGATGCGCAGACCGGCCAGCGGCTTCGCCAGCGCGCCGACATAGTCGTCGACGAGGCGATTCGCGCTCGTCGCATCGCGCGCATCGTGCCCGGCCATGGCGGCGAGCACCTGCGCGCAATCCTCGGCGCTGCGCGCCAGCACGCTGGCCGTGTCGAGGCTCGACGCGAACGCGATCATGCCGAAGCGCGAGACGCGGCCGTAGGTGGGCTTCAAACCGGTGACGCCGCAGAACGCGGCCGGCTGGCGGATCGAGCCGCCGGTGTCGGTGCCGGTCGCGAACGGCACGATGCCGGCGGCGACGGCCGCGGCCGAGCCGCCCGACGAACCACCCGGCACGCGCGTCGTGTCCCACGGATTCTTCACCGCACCGTGGAACGAATTCTCGTTCGAGGAGCCCATCGCGAACTCGTCCATGTTCGCCTTGCCGATCGAGACGGCCTGCGCGTCGCCGAGTTTGGCAACCACGGTCGCGTCGTATGGCGGCACGAACGTCTCGAGCATGCGCGAGGCGCAGGTCGTGCGCAGCCCGTTCGTGCAGAAGATGTCCTTGTGCGCGAACGGAATGCCGGCCAATACGGATGCGGGATTCGTGGCAAGCGCAGCGTCCGCGCGCTCGGCGGCGGCCAGTGCGCCGGCTTCGTCGAGCGTGATCAGCGCATTGAGACCGGCCAGCTTCTTCGCTCTGGCGATGGCCTGCCGGGTCAATTCGACTGCCGAGGTTCTGCGCTCACGCAGCGTCTGCGCGAGTTGCGTGATCGAAGAGCTCATGCCGCTTATTCGAGAACTTTGGGAACGAGATAAAGGCCCGCGCGCGCGTCGGGCGCGAGGGCGAGAAATGTTTCGGCGCGATCGGTTTCGGTCACCGCATCGGCGCGCCAGGCCAGCGTCTGCTCGTGCGGATGCGCAAGAGGCGCGATGCCGTCGATGCGCGCTGCGGCGAGCTGGTCGGCGAGGTCGAGCACGCGGCTCAATTCACCGGCGACCGGCGCCAACTCGTCCTCGCCGACGGCGAGCCGGGCAAGGCGGGCGATGTGGCGCACGGTGGCGGTGTCGATGGACATGCGAAAAACCCCGGAAGGAACGCGAAGATAACATATCGACCGCCACCGCCGGGGTTGCCGGCGCTCAGGTCGGAGGCGATGCCGCCGCGGAGCGCGCGAGCCGGGCCTGGATGTCCTCGAGCCGGATTCCGCGCGTCTCGATGCCCCGGCGCAACAGCATGCCGCCGGATATCGCGAGCGGCAGCGCGATCAGTACCGCCGAGAGCGCAAAATGCTCGAAAAAGCCGGCGACGCCGAGGCCGGCGCCGAGGATGCCGCCGAACTTCGAGCTTGCCGCGATCAGGCCCGCGCCGGTGCCGCGACAATGCACGGGATAGATTTCCGCGGCGTACGGAATCAGCATCGCGATCACGCCGCTGGTGCTGACCAGCAGCGCGACCGTCGCCGTAGTCACCGCCGCGGCCGAACGCACTTCGAACGTGGCGAGCGCGCAGAACACCAGCAAGGCGAGCGCCGACAACGCGATGAACAGGACCAGTGTCCTCACCGCGCTCCAGCGATGATAGAGCCAGACGACGAGGCCGATGCCCGGCAACGCGAGTACAGCCGATCCCGCAAGCAGGGTGCTCGTTGCTTTGGCATCGATGCCGAGCTGGACGAGGTTGACCGGCAGCCAGAGCACGAAGCCGAAATTCGCCAGGCCCCAACCGAGGCCGCAGACGATCAAGCCCCAGGTGATGCCCGCCTGGCGGCCGCGCAGCAACGCGCGCAGGCCGCCGCGGCCGAGCGGCGCATCGATTTCCGGTGCGCCCGGCGCCGTGTCCGCGTCACGCTCGATCGCCGCGCGCGCCTCGCCAGCCGTGTGTGCGCCGGAGAACTTGAGCAGCACCGCGCGCGCTTCGTTTTCCAGGCCTTGACTGGCGAGGAAGCGCGGTGATTCGGGAATCCAGTGGTTGAGCAGCAGGATGATCGCGCCGGTCGGCAGATTGAGCAGCCACAGCGAGCGCCAGCTGAACACGGGCTCAAGCAACGCGGCCGCGCCGGCCGCGGCGAGATAGCCGGCCGAAGTGCCGACGCCGCCGAGCGCGACGAGCAGCCAGCCGCGGTGGGCGGCCGGGATCGCTTCGGCCATCAGCGTGAACGCGATCGGCAGCAGGCCGCCGGCCGACGCGCCCATGAGGAAGCACATCGCGAGGTTCCACTCGAACGACGGCATCGCGCCGCAGATCGCGGTCGCCATGAACATCAGCGCCGACAGCAGGACCGCCGCGCGGCGGCCGAACAGGTCGCCGAGCCGGCCCCAGACGACGGACCCGACCGTCGTGCCGATCAGCGCCCATAACGCGAGCTTGGCCGCGGTCTGCTTGGTTATCTCGTATTCGACGGTCATGCCCGGAATGACGAAGCCGAGCGTGGCCGGTTTCATCACGTCGATCGCGAGCGCGACGATGAGCACGATCACCAGTGTCCAGTGCTCGCGGTTGAGCGGTACGCGGTCGGCGATGTGGAACCAGGCATGATCGTGCACGGATTGCATCGACTCGCGCATCTGTGCGAAGCGTGGCATCAGGCCATAGATCGACAAGGCAAGGCCGAGCGGAATCAGCGCCATGCCGACCAGCATCGTCGTGTCCATCGGCATGCCGGCGAGGTGGTAGTGCATGTGCGCGCCCATCGCGAGCATCGGCCCGTGCGAGAACACGCCCAGAGTGATCAGCGCGCAGCCGAGCCAGAACGCGATCGGGTGATGGAAGGAAATGCCGCTGGATTTGCTTGCCGTAGTCATGCGCCGGAGTTGTCCGTTTGCGTGCGACTTCACGTCGAACGCCCAACAAAACCCGATATTTAACAGCTTTTTTCCTTGCTTCGCTTGGAGGCGCTTACTACACTGGCGCGCTTTTCTTTTCATGCAAGACGCGACGCAACTGCAGTACGAGCGAAAACAATAATGTTCAAGGGTTTACGCGGGCTTTTCTCCAACGATCTGTCGATCGATCTCGGTACGGCGAACACGTTGATCTACGTGCGTGGCCAGGGCATCGTGCTGAACGAGCCCTCGGTGGTTGCCATCCGTCAGGACCGTGGCCCCGGCGGCCCGCGTTCGGTCGCCGCGGTCGGCGCCGACGCCAAGCGCATGCTGGGACGCACGCCGGGCAACATCGTCACGATCCGGCCAATGAAGGACGGCGTCATCGCCGACTTCACCATGACCGAGGAGATGCTCAAGCAGTTCATCAAGAAGGTGCACCGCGCGCGCATGTTCAGGCCGAGCCCGCGTGTACTGGTCTGCGTGCCGTGCGGTTCGACCCAGGTCGAGCGCCGCGCGATCAAGGAGTCGGCCGAGTCGGCCGGTGCGCGCGACGTGTATCTGATCGAGGAGCCGATGGCCGCGGCGATCGGCGCCGGCATCCCGGTACACGAGGCGCGTGGCTCGATGGTGCTCGATATCGGCGGCGGTACTTCCGAAGTCGCCGTGATTTCCCTGAACGGCATCGTCTACTCGCAGTCCGTGCGCATCGGCGGCGACCGCTTCGACGAGGCCATCATCAACTATGTGCGCCGCAACCACGGCACCCTGATCGGCGAGTCCACCGCCGAGCGCATCAAGGTGGAAATCGGCTGTGCGTACAAGCAGGACGAAGCACGCGAGATCGAAATCTCCGGCCGCAACCTGGCCGAGGGCGTGCCGCGCATGATCCGGATCAATTCGAACGAAGTGCTCGAGGCGCTGCACGAGCCGCTTTCCGGCATCGTCGCCGCGGTGCGGGTCGCGCTCGAACAGACCCCGCCCGAACTGTGCTCCGACGTGGCCGAGCGCGGCATCGTGCTCACCGGCGGCGGCGCGCTGCTCAAGGATCTCGACCGTTTGATTTCCGAGGAAACCGGCCTGCACGTGCACGTCGCCGACGATCCGCTGACCTGCGTCGCGCGCGGCGGCGGGCGCGCGCTCGAACTCGTCGACCAGCACGGCAGCGACTTCTTCGCGTCGGAGTGATGGCAGCCGGGACTCGGGACCCGGGATCCGGGACTCGAGCAGAGCAGAGCGAGGCTCGTGATTTTGCCGGCCCCGAGTCCCGAACCCCGAGAGATGGCCATCCCCGCCAACAACACGGCTCCCCTGTTCGGCGAAGGCGCATCAGGCACGCTGCGTCTGGTCGTCTATCTCGTCATCGCCATCGCGCTGATGATCGCCGATCGCCGCGGCGACTGGCTCGAACACCTGCGCGCCGCTGCCAGCATCGTCGTCGAGCCGGTCTGGCGGCTCGCCGCGGCACCGTCGGAGCTCGCGCGCGACGCGCGCTTGGCGCTCGCCGACCGGCGTGCCTTGAGCGAACAGAACGCCGAACTGAGTCGCCAGCTGCTGCTCGCGCAGACCCGTCTGCGTCGCGTCGAGGTCGTGCAGGAACAGAACCAGCGCCTGCAGGAGCTGCTCTCGGTGCAGAAGACCCTCGGCCTGTCGGTGCAGCTCGCGCGCGTGATCGACATCGACTTCGGCCCGTACCGGCGCCACACGATCTTGCTCGACCTCGGCAGCGACAATGGCATCAAGGTAGGCCAACCGGTGATCGACGCACGCGGCCTGGTCGGCCAGATCGTCGAGGTGCGTCCGCGCAGCTGCACCGTGCTGCTGATCAGCGACAAGTCGCATGCGGTGCCGGTGCGCATCGAACGTACGGGCCTGCGCACGATCGCGCGCGGCAACGGCACGCTCGACACGCTGGAACTGCCGAATATCCCGACCAGTGCCGACGTGAAGGTCGGCGACAAGCTCGTCACCTCCGGTCTCGGCGGGCGCTTCCCGGCGGATTTTCCGGTTGGCGTGATCCGTTCGGTCGGCAACGACGCGACCGGAATGTTCGCTGCCGCCAAGGCTACGCCAGACGCCGCGCTCGACCGCAGCGCCGAGGTGCTCGTGTTGCACGAACTCGCCAATCCGGTCGGCCCGCCCGCGCCGGCCGAGGAAGTGGGCCCGCCCGTGTCGCTCAAGGGCAGCGACGAACCGGCGGCGCAGGACGCGGTGGGTGGTGAACAGAAGGCAGGGAGCGGTGCGCCGTCGGTGATGAGCGCGGAAGGCACGAAGCAAAAGCGCGGGGAAGCGCAGCCATGATGAAGCTCTTCTCCGCGCATCGCGCACTGCGCAGCGCTTGCCGGCCGCGGAGCGGCTCCTGATGCGCGTCCGTGGCCTCAACTGGCTGTTCTGGGGCGGTATCGCCGCGAGCTTCGTGTTCCAGCTCGCGCCGTTGCCCGCCGTGCTGTTGCCGTTCAAGCCGTACTGGCTCGCGCTGGTGCTGATCTACTGGATGATCGAGCTGCCCGAGCGCGTGCCGCTGGGCTTGTGCTTCGCGCTCGGTCTCGTCGCCGATCTGCTCGGCGGCGAGGTGCTCGGCGAACAGGCGCTGCGGCTTTGCATACTCTGCTTCATCGTGCTGCGCTTCCGCTCGCGCCTGCGCTTCTTCCCGGTCTGGCAGCAGACCCTGGCCGTGCTCGCGCTGCTGCTCAACGATCGCGTCGTGTATCTCATGGTGCACGCAATCTCCGGCGATCCGCCGCCGGGCCTCGATTTCTGGTTCGCGCCCGTAGCCGGCATGCTCGCCTGGCCATGGCTGTTCCTGCTGCTTGACGACTTGCGCGCGCGCCTGCGCGCCGGTGATGCCTGAGATGAATCTGACCGGCGCGCGCATGCAGCTGCGCAACGGCCGCGCCGATGCGGAAGCGTTCCGCGCACGCGCGATCGTCGGCTTCCTCATCATTGTGCTCTGCCTTGCCGCGCTCGTCTCACGCTACGTGTTCCTGCAGATCTATCGCGGCACGCAATTCGCGCAGACCTCGGATCAGCAGCGCATCTCGGTGCGCAGTGTCGCGCCGAGCCGCGGCCTGATCTACGACCGCAACGGAGTGCTGCTCGCCGACAACATTGCCGCGTTCCGTCTCGAAGTCGTGCCCGAGGCCGTGGCGGGTGGCCCCGGGGGGCTCGACAAGCTGCTCGCCGAACTCGGCGACGTCGTCGCGATCAGCGCCGACGACATCGAACGCTTCAAGATCGCGCGCGCGAAGAAGAAGGCGTTCGAGAGCGTGCCGCTGCGGCTCAAGCTCAGCGAAGACGAGATCGCGCGCTTCGCGGTCGACCGCTGGCGTTTTCCCGGCGTCGAGGTCGTGCCCTACCTGACCCGCGCCTACCCGCTGCGCTCGCTGTTCGCGCACACGGTCGGCTACGTCGGCCGCATTGACATGAACGAGCTGGTCAAGCTCGATGCGAACGACTATGCCGGCACCACGCATATCGGCAAGACGGGCGTCGAGCGCTGGTACGAGGACGAACTGCACGGCAAGCCGGGCAGCGAAACGGTCGAGGTCAACGTCGGCGGACGTGTCATGCGTACGCTCGAACGCGTAGCGCCGACACCGGGCAAGAATCTGTACCTGTCGATCGATTCGCGCCTGCAGCGCGCGGCCGAGGAAGCGCTCGGCGGTCGCCTCGGTGCCGTGGTCGCGATCGATCCGCGCAACGGCGAGGTGCTTGCGATGGTCAGCGAGCCCGACTTCGATGGCAACCTGTTCGTCAACGGCATCGGCCAGGCCGACTACACCGAGCTGACCCAGGATCCGCGCAAGCCGCTGCTCAACCGCGCGATTGCCGGCGGCTTCATTCCCGGCTCGACGATCAAACCCTATGCCGCCGCCGCCGGACTGGAACTCGGCGTGCGCACGCCCTCGGACACCGTCGTCTCGACCGGCGAATACCACATCCCGGGTCAGGCGCGCGGCTACCGCGACGATTTTCCCGCCGGCCGCGTCGACCTCAAGCTCGCGCTGGCCTGGTCGGTCAACACTTATTTCTACTCGCTGGCTTACGAGCTCGGCATCGACCGTTTCAGCGGCTTCATGGGCAAATTCGGCTTCGGCGCGAAGACCGGCATCGATGTCGCCGGCGAGGCCTCCGGCGTGCTGCCTTCCGCCGAATGGCTGCGCGCGACGCGCAACCAGCCCTGGTATGCCGGTTATACCGTCAACGTCGGCTTCGGTCAGGGCTTCTGGGTGGTGACGCCGATCCAGCTTGCGCATGCGCTCACCATCATCGCGGCGAAGGGTGCGAACCGGCCGCCGCACGTGCTGCGTGCGACGCAATCCGGCATCGGCGCGCCGGTGCAACCGGCGCCGTTGCCGATGCCGGGGCCGAGCGTAGGCACGCGCCCCGGCACCTGGAAGGCGATCGAGGAAGGCATGTGGCTGGCGGTGAACGGGCCGCCGCCGAGCACGGTCAGCGGGCTGGGCAAGGAGTTCCCCTATGCAATCGCCGGCAAGACCGGCACCGCCGAGCGCTACTCACGCTACGACGAAACCTGGACCACGATCGCGACTTCGTCGGCCGAGCGCCATCAGGTGTTGTTCGAATGCTTCACTCCGGCGGAGGAGCCGCGTGTCGCCGTCGTCGTCGCGCTCGAAGCCGGCAAGAGCGGCGCCTCCGACGCCGCGCCGATCGCGCGCAAGATCCTCGACGCCTGGCTCAAGTATGACGACGACGCGCCCGCAACTCCGGCGAAGGTTGCGCAACAATGATGTTCGACTTCGACCAGCTCGGCCCGCGCCTGCGCCTGTTCGCGCGACGCTGGCTGCGTGCGCCGACGCTGGACTGGCCGCTCGCGCTGGCGCTGGTCCTGCTCGCCTGCGTCGGCCTCGTCAACCTGTACAGCGCGGGGGCTCCGGATACGAAGGTCGCGCTCAATCAGGGCGTGCGCTTCGTGCTCGGCGCGGTGCTGATGGTGCTGCTGTCGCGCGTGTCGCCGCAGAGCCTGCGCAAGTGGACGCCGTGGCTGTACGCGGGCAGCGTGTTCCTGCTGCTCGTCGTCGCCGTGCTCGGTGAAGGTCGCGGCGCGCATCGCTGGCTGGACCTGAAGGTGCTCCGATTCCAGCCGTCCGAGCTGGCGAAACTGACCATGCCGATGATGGCCGCGTGGGTGCTGAGCCGGGGTGAGCTGCCGCCGAAATTTTCCTCGCTCGCGATCGTCGGCGCGCTGATCGCGCTGCCGGCCGGTTTGATCGCCAAGCAGCCCGACCTCGGCACCGCGCTGCTCGTCGTCGCCAGCGGCATGTTCGTGATCTTTCTCGCCGGCATGGCCTGGTGGCGCATCGGTCTCGTTGCCGCCGCCGCCGCCGCGGTGGCGCCCGTCGCCTGGCACTTCATGCACGACTACCAGAAGAAGCGCCTGTTCACCTTCCTCGATCCGGCCGCCGACCGCCTGGGCGATGGCTGGCACATCATGCAAAGCGAGATTGCGGTCGGCTCGGGCGGCCTCTGGGGCAAGGGCTGGCAGCACGGCACGCAGTCGGCGCTCGAATTCCTGCCGGAGCATACGACCGACTTTGCCTTCGCCGTGCTCTCCGAGGAATGGGGCCTGATAGGTGTCGCCGCCGTGATCGCGCTCTACATCTTCATCGTCGGCCGCGGCCTGATGATCGCGGCGAACGCGCGCGACACCTACTCGCGTCTGCTCGCCGGCTCGATCAGCATGTCGTTCTTCGTCTACGTCATGGTCAATGGCGGCATGGTCGCCGGCATCCTGCCCGTGGTCGGCGTGCCGATGCCGCTGATCAGTTACGGCGGTACCTCGGTTGTGGCGCTGCTTGCCGGATTCGGCATGCTGATGGCGATCCACAATTACCGAAGATCCCCGCATTGACGCCGGACGTGCGGATACACTAGCGACATGAGCCGAACGAGCGTCACCGCCGAAGCCAAGCAGTGGATCCTCAATCGCACGCTTGCCGGCGCGGGCAGCGAGCAGGTGATCGCGGAGCTGATGGCGGCCGGCTGGCAGCGCAAGGCCGCGCGCGATGCGCTTGCCGTCGTCGTCGCCGAGAACACTCGGGCACGCGTCGCGGTCGAAGCGAACGACCGCCCCGCCGAGGGCATGCCCGAGCCCGATATCGCGAAGATGCCGTTGTCGCTCGCTGCGGGCGACCGCGAGGTGCAGGTGCTCGTCGAACTGAAGTCGCCGCGCGTGGTCGTGTTCGGCGGTCTGCTCAGCGCCGAGGAATGCGCCGCGTTGATCGAAGCGGCGAAGCCGCGCATGGCACGTTCGGAAACGGTCAACCGGCAGACCGGCACCTACCAGGTCGACACCGCGCGCACGAGCCAGGGCATGTTCTTCCAGCGTGCCGAGAGCGAGTTGCACATGCGCATCGAGGAGCGCATCGCGAGGTTGCTGAACTGGCCCGCCGAAAATGGCGAAGGCCTGCAGGTGCTCAACTACCAGCCCGGCGCCGAGTACGAGCCGCACTACGACTACTTCGACCCTGCCGACCCCGGCACGCCGGCGCTGACCCGTCGCGGCGGCCAGCGCGTGGCCAGCCTGATCATGTACCTGAACACGCCGCAGAACGGCGGTGCGACGACGTTCCCCGATGTGGGCCTGTCGGTGCTGCCGCAGCAGGGCAACGCGGTGTTCTTCAGCTATCCGCGGCCGGAACCGGCGAGCAAAACCCTGCACGCCGGCGCGCCGGTCGCAGCGGGCGAGAAGTGGATCGCGACGAAGTGGCTGCGCCAGCGGATTTTCGCTTGATGGCAACGCGTCCGCGGGGCGACGCTGTCGGCCCGACATGCTACCCTCGCGGCACCCGTTCCCGCCGCCCGTTCGATCGATGACTTTCCGCGTTTTGTGTTCGTGTGCCTGTCTGCTGTTTGCCTCGTTCGCCGCGCTGGCGCGCGCCTACGATCCGCCGACGCCGGCGCAGGTGGCCGCGGCGCAGAAGCAGTTCGCCGACGACCTGGCACGCGACACCGATCTTTCCGCCGCCGACGTGCTGGCCACGCTGGCCAAGGCGCGCTACCAGCAGAGCATCATCGATGCGATCTCGCGTCCGGCCGAGTCGAAGACCTGGCGCGAGTACCGGCCGATCTTCCTCACCCAGGCGCGCATCGACGGTGGCGTCGCGTTCTATCGCGCCAATGCGGCGTTGTTCGATCGCGTCGCGAAGGAGTTCGGCGTACCGGCCTCGATCCTGGTCGCGATCATCGGCGTGGAGACGAACTACGGGCGCACGCCGACGCGCTACCGCGTGCTCGACGCGTTGACCACGCTGGGGTTCTACTACCCGCCGCGCGCAGATTTTTTTCGCGGCGAACTGCGCCAGTTGTTCCTCCTGCGGGGACCAAATTTCCCGTATCCGCTGGAAAGTCTGATGGGCTCGTACGCAGGGGCGATGGGCTGGGGCCAGTTCATGCCGTCGAGCATCGCCAAATTCGCGCGTGACGAGGACGGAGATGGCAAGATCGATCTGTGGAACTCGCTGCCCGATATCGTCGCCAGCATCGCCAACTATTTCGTCGGCAACGGCTGGCAGACGGGCGGACCGGTCGCGGTGCGCGCAAAGGTCAGCGCGAATGCGCGTGCGGTGACGCCGGAAAACCTCAAGCCGGCGTATCCGCTGCGACAGCTCGTCGAATGGGGCTATGTGCCGGCAACGAAGCTCGACGTGGGCGACGACACGCTGGCGACGCTGGTCAGGCTCGAGGGCGAGGATGGCCCCGAGGTGTGGATCACGCTGCAGAACTTCTACGCGATCTCGCGTTACAACCGCAGTCCGCTGTACAGCCTGGCCGTGTACCAGCTCGGCTGCGAAATCGCCGCGCAGACCGGCGTCAAGCCTGCGGCGAAATGAGCGCGCGCGCGTCCGCCGGCCTGCTGCGCGCAGGGGTCGCAGCCGGACTGTTGCTGATCGCGGGTTGTGGCGGATATCGGCCGGTCAAACCTTCGTCGCAGACGCGTTCGCGTGCCGACGACACTTCGCGCCCGCAGTCCAGCCGTTACGCGCAGAACGACGATTCCGGGCCCGGTGGCGCGCTGCCCGACGTGAGCAGGATCCCCGAGCCGGTGCCGAGAGCAGAGCCGCGTTCCGCCTACGGCAACAAGTCGCCGTACGCAGTGCTTGGCAAGACCTACAACGTGCTGCCGAACGCCTCCGGTTACGTCGAGCGCGGCATCGCCTCGTGGTATGGCAACAAGTTCCACGGCTATACGACCTCGAATTTCGAGAAGTACGACATGTACGCGTTCAGCGCGGCGCACAAGACGCTGCCGCTGCCGAGCTACGCGCGCGTGACCAACCTCGACAACGGTGCCAGCGTGATCGTGCGCGTCAACGACCGCGGCCCGTTCGCCGAAAACCGCGTCATCGACCTGTCCTACGTCGCCGCGATCAAGCTCGGCATCTGGCAGAAGGGCACGGGCCTGGTCGAGGTGCGCGCGATCGATCCCGAGCATCCCGAGCGCGATCTCGCGGCGCGCAGTCCGGCACGACCGGCGCCGGCGGCCGCGTCGCCGCCGCGCATCGCCGCCGCGCCGCCGCCAGGAAAAATCCACAAACCCGCGCTATACCTGCAAGTCGGTGCGTTCTCGGACCAGGTCAACGCCGAGCGCGCCGCGGAAACCCTGCGTGGCGCGCGCCTCGGCACGGTGCGCGTGGTCGAGGGTGCGTCGAACGGGCGCGCGGTGCGGCGCGTACGCATCGGCCCGCTGCGCGACGCCGACGAGGCCGACGCGCTGGCGCCGAAAGTGCGTGCGCTGGGCCTCGGCGAGCCGCGTGTGGCGATCGACGATTGAATCGTGAAGGTCGTCGCATTCAGCTTTGAAGTGTAAAATCGGCGGATCGACGCTGTTTGGTTCTGCTTGTCGTTCCCGCGAAGGCGGGAATGGCGATTTCCCCGGATGATTTTGTAAAATGATAAATTGGAAATTTGTACAAAAAGTCTCGTTGTGTACTTTTGCCGCCGCTGCGCTGATCGCGACGGCGCCGAGCGAGGCGAAGACGAAACGCCGCCACCAGCAGGCGCAGGAGCAGAAGGCCGAGCAGCAAAAGCAGGCCGAGCAGCAAAAGCAGGCCGAGCAGAAACCCGAGGAGGCTGCCGCGGCGTTGCCCGTGCAGCCGGCCACGCCGATGCCGGGCGCGAACACGCTCAACGTGCCGGTGCCGCCGCAGCCGCAGCTCGGCGCGAAAAGCTGGGCGCTGATGGACTACACCAGCGGCCAGGTGCTGGCCGGCGACAACATCGACACGCGCGTCGAGCCGGCGTCGATCACCAAGGTGATGACCTCTTACGTCGTCGCCGCCCAGCTCGCCGCGGGCAAGGTCAAGATGGACGACGAGGTCTACATAAGCGAGAACGCCTGGCGCGGCGGCGGCGCGAGTACCGACGGTTCGACCAGCTTCCTGAAGCTCAACTCCAAGGTGCCGCTCAAGGACCTGCTCTACGGCATGATCATCCAGTCGGGCAACGACGCGGCGATCGCGCTGGCCGAACACGTCGCCGGCTCCGAACAGACCTTCGCCGCGCTGATGAACCAGTACGCCCAGCAGCTCGGCATGAGCGGCACGCACTACGTCAACCCGACCGGGTTGCCGTCGCCGGACGAGTACACGACCGCGCGCGACATTGCGCTCCTGTCGCGCGCGCTGATCCACAATTATCCCGAGGAATACAAGATCTACGCGATCAAGGAATTCGAGTGGAACGGCATCACCCAGCACAACCGCAACTCGCTGCTGTGGCGCGATTCGACCGTCGACGGGATCAAGACCGGTCATACCAAGGACGCCGGCTTCTGCCTAGCCACCTCGGCCAAACGCGGCGACCAGCGCCTGATTGCGGTGGTCATGGGTACGGGCAGCGAGAAGGAACGTGCCGACGCGAACCAGACCGTACTCAACTACGGTTTTCGTTTCTTCGAGACGCACAAGCTGTTCGAGGCGAACCGGCCGCTGGCGACGCCGCAGCTGTGGCGCGGCGCGAACGAGAGCGCCGCGCTCGGCCTCGCCGACGACCTGCTGATCACGTTGCCGCGTGGCCGCTACGCCGACATGAAGGCGGCGATGGACATGCCGAGCCGCCTGATCGCGCCGTACACCAAGGGCCAGCAGGTCGGCACGCTGCGCGTCAAACTCGACGACAAGGTGCTCGTCGAACGCCCGCTCGTGGTGCTCGAGGAACAGCCCGAGGGCGGCTGGTGGCGGCGTTTCGTCGACGGCATCGTGCTGCTCTTCAAGAGCGCCCCGACGACGGAAACCTCGGCCGTCGGCACCGCCGCGGTCGGCAACCCGGCGCCGGTTAAATGATGAAGAAGTTCGACCCGCAGCAGATCGAGAGGATCCATGCGGAGAATCCGGGTCAGGGCTTCCAGTTTCCGGGCGAATTCGAGATCACCGCGGTCGGCCACGCCAACGCGGGCCTCGAGCAACGCGTGGCGAAGCTCGTCGCCGCCCTCGATCTCGCGGTGCGGGACGGTTCCGAACGCGTGCGTCCGTCGAGCAACGGCAATTTCGTCTCGGTCAGCGTCACCTTCACCTGCCCTTCGCGAGAGATGTACGAGGCTGCGCATGCCGCGCTGCGCGAAGATGCGGCGGTGAAATGGACGCTGTGAGCAAGGCTCTGGACTCGGGTCTCGGGGTGGGTTGTTGTAACCCGGTCTTTTATCCGTCGACTTGATTGTCCGTTGACGATAGCCATCTAGAAATTCTGCGCGAAATACAGGCTCCGTCGTGTCCGATTTTCCCGAATCCCGAGTCCCGAGTCCCGAGTCCCGCTCGCTACTCGTTCGCCGTTTCCCCGGGCTGTCGCCCTACGCGCCGGTCTGGCGCGCGATGCAGGCGTTCACCGACGCGCGCGACGCGGAGACGACGGACGAACTCTGGCTTGTCGAACATCCGCCCGTATTTACCCTCGGCCAGGCCGGCAAGTGGGAGCACGTGCTGATGCCGGGCGACATTCCGGTGGTGCCGGTCGACCGCGGCGGCCAGGTGACCTACCACGGACCCGGCCAGATCGTCGCCTACCCGCTGATCGACCTGCGCCGGCTCAAGCTCGGCATCCGCGAGCTGGTCTGTCGCATCGAGCAGGCGATCATCGACACGCTGGCGAACTGGAACGTCGAAGGCGTGCGCCGCGAAGGAGCCCCGGGCGTCTACGTCGCCGGCGCCAAGATCGCCGCGCTCGGCCTGCGCGTGCGGCGCGGCTGCACATTCCACGGCCTTGCCTTCAACGTGAACATGGACCTCGCGCCGTTCCACCGCATCAATCCCTGCGGGTATCAAGGCCTGGCCGTTACCCAGCTGATGGACCTCGGCGGCCCCTCTAGCCTTGCCGAGGTCGAGGCCGAACTCGTCACCCAACTGGCCCGGCAATTGGACCTGAGCCCCGTTTTTGCAGCATCCGTGACCATCGGAACTGGCGTGCAGCCCGTGCCGGATGATAGCGTGCACCCATGAATTCCCTAGACAAGACCATTCCCATTGCCCTGGTCGGCGACGCCGGCAGCGCCGCGATCCGTACCGGCGAAAAACTGCTCGGCGAGGACAAGATCGCGCGCAACCGCGCCGGTTTCGATGCGAGCGCGCCGATGCTGCGCAAGCCCGACTGGATCCGCGTGCGCATCCCGCCTGGCAACGCGGTGGCCAGGCTCAAGTCCAAGTTGCGCGCGAACCGCCTCGTCACCGTGTGCGAGGAAGCCTCCTGCCCGAACATCCACGAATGCTTCGGCAAGGGCACGGCGACGTTCATGATCCTCGGCGAGGTGTGCACGCGCCGCTGCTCGTTCTGCGATGTCGCCCACGGCCGGCCGAAGCCGCCCGACGCCGAGGAACCGCGCCATCTCGCCGAGACGATCCGCGACATGGGTTTGCGCTACGTCGTCGTCACCTCGGTCGACCGCGACGATCTGCGCGACGGCGGTGCCGGCCATTTCGTCAACTGCATCCGCGAGATTCGCGCGCTCAATCCTTCCACCAAACTCGAGATCCTCACTCCCGATTTCCGCGGCAAAGGCCGCATGGAGCGTGCGCTGGAAGTGTTCGCCGAGGCACCACCCGACGTGTTCAACCACAATCTGGAGACGGTGCGCGAGTTGTATCCGAACGTGCGCCCCGGCGCCGACTACGACTGGTCGCTGACCCTGCTGCAGCGCTTCAAGGCGCAGCATGCCGATGTGCCGACCAAGTCCGGCATCATGCTCGGCCTCGGCGAAACCGAAGTGCAGGTGCACGGCGCGTTGAACGATCTGCGCGCCCACGATGTCGATATGGTGACCATCGGCCAATACCTGCAGCCGACGCCGCACCATCATCCCGTGTTGCGCTACTGGACGCCGGCCGAGTTCGACGCGTTGGCCGAGTACGGACACAGGCTGGGCTTCACCCACGTCGCCTCGGGTCCGCTGGTGCGTTCGTCGTACCATGCCGACCAGATGGCGCACGCGGCGGGTTTCGTGCAGGAAACGGCTTAGGACTGTCGTCGGACAACGGTTTTCGGAGATTGGTGAAATGTTAGTGCGCAATCGCAAGGCCCTGTGGTTTGTCCCGACCCTGCTCGCCGCCGTGCTCGCAGCAACGCTGGCGATGGCCAAGCCTGCAGGCGACGCGGCGACCGCGATCGCGCTCAAGCCCACGCCCGACCAGGCCGATGCGGCGCAGATGGCGATGAAGATCCTCTCGCACATGCACTACAAGCCCGAGGCGTTCGACACGAAGATGTCGCAGCAGGTCTTCGATCGCTACCTCGATTCGCTCGACGCCGACCGATTGTTCTTTACCCAGGCCGACATCGACCGCTTCACGCCCGCACGCGACAAGCTCGGCGAGGCGATCCGCAACAAGGATCTGTCGGTACCGTTCGCGATCTTCAACCTTTACGTTGAGCGCATCGGCGAGCGCACCGCCTTTGCGCGCGCCGAGCTGAAGAAGGGTTTCGACTTCGGCAAGGACGAGAGCTACCAATATCAGCGCGACAAGGCACCGTGGGCGAAGACCGACGCAGAGGTCAACGATCTCTGGCGCAAGCGCGTGAAGAACGACTGGCTGCGCCTCAAACTCGCCGGCAAGGACGACGCGAAGATCCGCGAGACGCTGGACAAGCGCTATGCGAACTACCTCGAGCGCGTGCGCCAGCTCACGAGCGAGGACGCGTTCTCGATCTTCGCCAACGCCTACGCGATGTCGATCGAACCGCACACGAACTATCTCAGCCCGCGTCAGGCGGAGAATTTCGAGATCGCGATGAAGCTTTCGCTCGAAGGCATCGGTGCGGTGCTGCAGCGCGAGGACGACTACACCGCGATCCGCGAAGTCGTGCCGGGCGGCCCGGCCGCGCTGTCGGGCAAGGTCAAGGTCGGCGATCGCATCGTCGGTGTTGGTCAGGGCGAGCATGGACCGCTGGTCGACGTGGTCGGCTGGCGCCTCGACGACGTCGTCGAGAAGATCCGCGGCGCGAAAGACACCACCGTGCGCCTGGAAATCCTGCCCGCCGACGCCGGTCCCGACGGCAAGCACATGACGATCGCGCTGGTGCGCAAGAAGGTCGCGGTCGAGGAGCAGGCGGCGAAGAGTTCGGTGATCGAAACCAAGGACGGCGATGTCACCCACAAGATCGGCGTGATCACGCTGCCCACGTTTTATCAGGACTTCGAGGCGCACCGGCGCGGCGATGCTAACTTCCGCAGCGCCACGCGCGATGTCGCCAGGCTACTCGGCGAACTGAAGAAGCAGAACGTCGAAGGCGTGCTGATCGACCTGCGCAACAACGGCGGCGGCTCGCTCGACGAGGCGACCACGCTCACCGGCCTGTTCATCGACAAGGGCCCGGTCGTGCAGGTGCGCAGCGCCAACGGGCGCATCGACGAGCACGAGGACCGCAACGGCGGCATGGCCTGGAACGGCCCGCTCGCCGTGCTCGTCAACCGCAACTCGGCCTCGGCCTCGGAAATCTTCGCCGCCGCGATCCAGGACTACGGGCGCGGCCTGATCATCGGCGAGCCGACCTTCGGCAAGGGAACGGTGCAAAACCTGCTCGATCTCGACCAGATGTACGGCAACGAGAAGCCTACCTATGGCGAGCTCAAGATGACGATCCAGCAGTTCTTCCGCGTCAACGGTGGCTCGACCCAGTTGCGCGGCGTCACTCCCGACATCGCGTTCCCGGTCACCGGCGACTTCGCCCAGAACGGTGAGCAGTCCTACGACAACGCGCTGCCGTGGACCTCGATCCCGGCCGCCGACTACCGGCCCACCGGCGATCTGAAAGCGCTCTCGCCGCTGCTCGCGGCGCGTCACGACCGCCGCGCCGCGACCGAGAAGGACTGGATTGCCTACCAGGCCGACGTCGCCGACGCGCGCAAGCTGCGCGAGGACAAGACCATCTCGCTCAACGAGGCGGTGCGGCGCAAAGAGCGCGACGAGCAGGAGGCCAAGCGTCGCGAACGGCATCCGGAGCAGTTTGCCGATGCCGCGCAGTCCGCGGGCAAATCGGGCGGGACCAAGACGATCGCGAACGCGGAAGACCGCAGGGCGGCGGATCCGGACGCGGAGAATCCGGCCGCGAAAGCCGGTGCGGCGAATGGCGCAAAAGTGGCCAAGTCCGGCGACAATCCCAATCAAGACGATGGCTTGCAGGCCGACGAACGCAGCCTCAAGTCCGACCTTGCCGAAGAGAAGCGGCGCAAGGCATTCAAGGATGTCGTCCTCAACGAAGCCGCGCACATCGTCGCCGACGAAGTCGACCTGCTGCGCGCCGACACCAAGCTCGCCGCGCAGGTGCTGCCGCGCGGCGCGATCGTCAAGGATGCGGTGAACTGAAGTCCGGGTGACGCACGCCAATTCGGCGAAGCACCGCGAGAGCAAAACTCGCGGTGCTCGCCGATATCGTTGCTTGGCAATGCCTGGCGCGGCGGTTAACCTCGGCGCATCGTCAGCATCGACACGGAGGTAAGATCATGTCCCCATTCGTTCGCATCGCCGCAGCGGCCGTGTTCGGAGTTTCTGCGCTGTCGACGGCACGGGCCGAAGTGGAACGCAGGCCGCTGCAGATCGACCTTGTCGTCAAGGGCGTGCCCGCGAATGCCGCTGCGACCAGCCCGATCGCGGGCGCCGGCGAACGCAACATCGCCTTGCGCGTCGAGGACGGGCGCGGCGCCGAAGCCGGGGCCGTGATCGGGCAGGGCGTCAACGATGGCACCGTCGTCTACCCGATCCTCGCCAAGAACGATGTCGGCAAATACGTCGAAGAAGTCACGCGCAACGTGCTGTCGGGCTGGGGGCTGAAACTCGGCGACGGTACGGACGGCAGCCTTCTCATCCGCTACACGAAATTCAACGTTGCCCACAACAACCGCGCGGTCGGCGCCACCTATGTCGGCGACGTGACGATCGCCTACAGCCTGACCAATCGCGCCGGACGCATCCTGGCCAGTGGCAGTTTCTCGGGCAACGTCGATCACTACGGCCGCGGTCGCAGTGCGGAAGCCTGCAACGAAGCCTTGAGCGAGGCGCTGGCCGACGCACTGTCGAAGCTCTCGAATGACACGAATTTCCGCAAGGTCTGGTCGACGTCGCCTGCGGTCACGGATGCGCCGCCGCCGGGCAAGGCGGCAAAGCCGGCCGCGGCGGCGCCAGAAAAACCCGCCGCGAACGTCTCGTCGAAATCGCTCGAATCGCGCCTGCACAAGCTCGATGGACTGTACAAGAGCGGCGCGATCAGCAAGGACGAATACGACAAGCGCCGCGGTGAAATCCTCAGCGAAATCTGAGTGAGGCGGAATGCAGAATCTTCTTCGAGCGGATAATATTTTCGCGGCAATTTGCTTTTTCGCGTGCACGAATATTTGCGAGGCAAAAGGAATGTCGACGATTTGGTACAGCGAGCTTTCGCTGGGCGGCATTCATCACGGAGACAGTAAAAAAATCGTGTCGGAAAAGCTCGGCAGCCCGGACCGACAGGACGACCTGCGCCAAAACAAGGCTCCGCGGATGATCTATCCTGGCTTGACTGTCTGGCTTGGCGAAAACGGGGGCAGTGTTATTTTTCTACGCAGTGCCGATGCGAAATACTGCACTCCATCGGACATCTGCCCCGGCATGTCATTCGAGCGTGCCAAGGAGACGTACACGTCGATGAAGATTTCAACGCGCGACGGTGACAGGCTATCCGCCTACTTCGGGTCGCCGCTGTCCTTCAAATTGATTTTCGAGGTTGAAAATGACCGGGTCGTAGCGATAGGCGCAGGCTACCTAGCGTCTTTCGACGTAAGGCCGAAATAGGTCCGGTTTCGAGCTTTGCCTTCGTTCTCGCCATGATGTTGAAGCAATGGTTGTTCGCTCTCGGCATCTCAATGCAGTGTCGTGTGATTGACGCCGTGTTCAAAGCACCGCGACGATCGCGTGCGCGACGTCGTCGAGACGATCATCCGGCAGGCCGGCGACGTTGACGCGGCTGTCCTCGACCATGTAAATCGCGTGCTCGGCACGCAGGCGGTGCACCTGTTCGACGCTGAGGCCCAGACGCGAGAACATGCCGCGATGGCGGGCGACGAAATCGAAACGCTCCGTGCCCGTGTGCTTGCGCAGCGCCGCGGCGAGGCCCTCACGCAGCGCGATCATGCGCGCGCGGATCGCGTCCACCTCGACCGTCCACGCCGCGCGGCGCGCCGGGTCGCCGAGGATGATGCGCACCGCGGCGGCGCCATGGTCCGGCGGCATCGAGTAGTTGGCGCGCGCGACCGAGCCGAGTTGGCTGCAGGCGAGATCGGCTTCGGCCGCGGACGGCGCGAGCAGGATCGCGCAACCGACGCGGTCGCGGTAAACGGAAAAATTCTTCGAGCAGCTCGTGGCGACGCACATGGCCGGCACGAGCGCGGCGAGCAGGCGCACACCGGCGGCGTCGGCGTCGAGGCCTTCGCCGAAACCCTGGTAGGCGATGTCGACGAACGGAAACAGGTTCTTTTCGAGGAGAAGCCTGCCGACCGCGCGCCATTGCTCGAACGTCAGGTTCGCGCCGGTCGGGTTGTGGCAGCAGCCATGCAGCAGCACGACGTCGTTCGGCTTCGCCTGCGCGAGCGCGGCCAGCATCGCCTCGAAGCGCACCGTGCCGGTGGTCGCATCGAAGTACGGATAGGAAGCATGCGCGAGGCCGGAAGCCTCGATCATCGGGACATGGTTGGGCCAGGTCGGATCGGATACCCACACCGTGGCATCCGGCTTCGCGCGATGCAGCAGGTCGAACAGGATGCGCAACGCCCCGGAGCCGCCTGGCGTCTGGATGGCGCGCACGCGTGCGGCCGGCGCGGCGTCGCCGAGGACCAGCCCCGTCATCAGCGTGTCGAACGTCGTGTCGCCGGCGAGGCCGAGATAGGTCTTCGTCGTCTGCTCGGCGAACAGCACCTGCTCGGCCTCACGCACCGATTGCATGATCGGCGTGCGGCCTTCGCGATCCTTGTACACGCCGACGCCGAGGTCGACCTTGTTCGGGCGCGGATCGTCGCGCAGCAGTGCGATCAGGGTGAGGATCTTGTCGGGCGCGGGTTGCTTCAGGGTTTCGAACATGGGCGGGTCGTGATCGGATCGGGGAGGGTGGGATGACCTCGCGCTCAGGCGCGGGCCGCATCCGCCGTGGCGTGGGCGGCAACCATCTGCTTGATCTGCTTCGCTGCCTCGCGGCCGTCGAGCACGGCGCGCACGACGAGATCGGCGCCGCGCCACATGTCGCCGCCGGCGAACACCTTTGGATTCGTCGTCTGCAGCGGCAGGCGGCCGGCGCCGCCGAGCACGATCTTGCCGTTCGACGCGAACTCGATGCCGTTGGCCGTTGCCCATGCCGGCGGCTCGGGCAGGAAGCCGAAGGCGAGGATGACGACATCGGCCGGCAGCACTTCCTCGCTGCCCGGGACGACCTCGGAACGCGGGCGGCCGTTGCCGTCGTCGACCAGACGCGTCTCGCCGACGCGCACGCCGATGACGCCCCTGGCATTGCCGAGAATCTCGAGCGGCTGGCGCTGGAACAGGAAGTCCACGCCCTCATCGCGGCTGTATTTCACCTCGCGGCGCGAGCCGGGCATGCTCGCTTCGTCGCGGCGGTAGACGAGGGTGACGCTCTCGGCGTCGTGGCGCACGCTGGTGCGCACGCAGTCCATCGAGGTGTCGCCGCCGCCGAGCACCACGACGCGCTTGCCGAGCAATTCGGGCATGACGTCCGCAGCCGTCGCGGTGCCGAGCAGGCGGCGCATGTTGGCAATCAGGAACGGCAGCGCGGCGTGCACCCCGGGCAAGGTCTGCCCCGGCAGCTTGCCATCGACGAACTGGTAGGCGCCGGTGCCGAGGAAGACGGCGTCGTAGTCGCGGGTCAGCGTGGCGAAATCCACATCCCTGCCGATTTCCGTCTTCAGCCGGAACTTGACACCCATGCCTTCGAGCACGCCGCGACGAGTGTCGACGATGCTCTTGTCGAGCTTGAATGGCGGAATGCCGAAGGTGAGCAGGCCGCCGATTTCCTCGTAACGGTCGAACACTTCGACGGCGATGCCCGAGCGCGCAAGCACGTCGGCCGCAGCGAGCCCGGCCGGACCCGCGCCGACGATGGCCACCTTTTTGCCAGTCGGCTCGACGTCGTCGAGCCTGGGCCGCCAGCCGCGCTTGAACGCCTCATCGGTGATCGAACGCTCGATCGCGCCGATCGTCACCGCGCCAAAGCCGGTTTCGAGCGTGCAGGCCTGCTCGCAGAGGCGATCCTGCGGGCAGATGCGGCCGCAGATCTCGGGCAGTGGATTGGTTTCGTGCATCAGCGCGGCGGCGTCCTCCACGCGACCCTCGCGCGCGAGTTCGAGCCAGCGCGGGATATGGTTGTGCAGCGGGCAGCCCCAGGAGCAGTACGGATTGCCGCAGTCGATGCAGCGCGAGGCCTGCTCGGTGATCTGTTCGCCGCTGAACGTCGTGTGGATCTCGCCGTAGCCGAGCACGCGGATCGGAACATTGAGTTCGCGCGGCAGTTCGCGGGGAAAGCGCAAAAATGGAAAATTGTCTTTTTTCACGTTGATCGATTCTTCAGCTATCAGGCTGCGCGGCGCAGTTCGTCGGCGAGCGAGTCGAGGCTGGCCGCCTTCGGTTTGACCAGCCAGAACTTGTGCACGAGCTCGCGGAACTCCTCGACGATGCGGCGTCCCCAGGCGCTGCCGGTCGCATCGACGTAGCCGAGCAGCAGGTTGCGCAGGTGTTGCCAGTAGTTCTCCATGCCCTCGTGCGAGATGCGCGTGATGTCGACCAGTTCGTGGTTGTAGCGGTCGACGAAATCGCGCGCCTCGTCGAGGACGAAGGCGTAGCCGCCGGTCATGCCGGCGCCGAAGTTGACGCCGCAGCGGCCGAGCACGACGACGGTGCCGCCGGTCATGTACTCGCAGCAGTGATCGCCGACGCCTTCGACCACGGCGAGTGCACCCGAGTTGCGCACCGCGAAGCGCTCGCCCGCGCGGCCTGCGGCGTAGAACTCGCCGCCGGTCGCACCGTACAGGCAGGTGTTGCCGACGATCGACGATTCGTGACTGGGAAAGCCGGCGTCATGCGGCGGACGCACGACGATGCGCCCGCCCGCCATGCCCTTGCCGACGCCGTCGTTGGCCTCGCCATCGAGCACGATATGCACGCCACCCGCGTTCCAAGCGCCAAGGCTCTGGCCCGCGGCGCCGGACAGGCGCAACGTGACCGGGTTCGCCGCCATGCCCTGATCGCCGTGCCTGCGCGCGACTTCGCCGGACAGACGTGCGCCGATCGAGCGATCGGTATTGACGACGGTGTAGCGGAATTCGCCCCCGCTCGCTTTTTCGACTGCCGCCCGGGTGTCCGCGGCGATGCGCTTGGCCAGATCGCTCTGCGGGATCGGCGCTGCCGCGCAGCCCGGCACACTGCCGATGAGACCCGAGCCGAGCAGCGGTGCAAGATCGACCTTGTTCTGCTTGACCGTCGCGCCTTCGCGCTGGGTGAGCAGGTCGGTACGGCCGATGATTTCGTCGAGCTTGCGCACACCAAGACGCGCCATGTGCTGGCGCACGTCCTCGGCGACAAAGCGGAAGAAATTCTCGACCTGCTGTGGCGGACCGTCGTAGTGCTTCTTGCGCAACTCGTCGTTCTGCGTCGCAATGCCGGTCGCGCAGGAGTTCAGATGGCAGATGCGCAGGTACTTGCAGCCGAGTGCAACCATCGGCGCGGTGCCGAAGCCGAACGACTGCGCGCCGAGCATCGCCGCCTTGATCACGTCGAGGCCGGTCTTCAGGCCGCCGTCGGTCTGCACGATCACGCGCTCGCGCAGGCCGTTGCGCACCAGTGTCTGCTGCGCTTCGGACAGGCCCAGCTCCCACGGCGAACCCGCGTAGCGGATCGAGGTCAGCGGGCTGGCGCCCGTGCCGCCGTCGTGGCCGGAGATGGTGATCAGATCGGCATTCGCTTTCGCCACGCCCGCGGCAATCGTGCCGACGCCGGCATTCGCGACGAGCTTGACCGAAACCAGCGCCGCAGGATTCACTTCCTTGAGGTCGTAGATCAACTGCGCGAGATCTTCGATCGAATAGATGTCGTGGTGCGGCGGCGGCGAAATCAGGCCGATGCCCGGGCGCGCGTAACGCAGACGCGCGATCATGCTGTTGACCTTGTGCCCCGGCAGCTGGCCGCCTTCGCCGGGCTTGGCGCCTTGTGCGATCTTGATCTGCAACACTTCGGCGTTGACGAGATACGCCGGAGTGACGCCGAAGCGGCCCGAGGCAACCTGCTTGATCTTCGACATCTTCTCGGTGCCGTAGCGCAGCGGGTCTTCGCCGCCTTCGCCCGAGTTGCTGCGCGCGCCGAGGCGGTTCATAGCGATTGCCAGCGACTCGTGCGCCTCGGGCGACAGCGCGCCGAGCGACATGCCGGCCGAGTCGAAGCGCTTCAGGATCGTCTCGACCGGCTCCACCTCTTCGAGCGGCACCGGCGCGCCGAGCGGATGCACGGCGAGCAGATCGCGCAGCGCCGCGGGCACGCGCCGGTCGACCGCATCGGCATAGCGCTGATACAGCTTCGCATCGCCCGTACGCACTGCGAGTTGCAGCGAGCCGACGACCTCGGGGTTGTACATGTGGAATTCGCCGCCCGGCAGCGCCTTCATCAGGCCGCCTGGCGGCGGCGCGTAGTTCGGATCGCGCGCGGCGATCGATTGCGCCTTGTATTCGTTCTGGATGTCGGCGAAGCCGGCACCGCCGATGCGCGAGGGCGTGCCGGGGAAGCACAGCTCGACGACTTCGTTGTCGAGGCCCACGATCTCGAACAACTGCGCGCCGCGATAGCCGGCGATGGTCGCGATGCCCATCTTCGAGATGATCTTGAGCAGGCCTTTCTGGATGCCGCGGCGGTAGCTACGGCCGATCTCGCTCGGCGGCTCGCCCTGGCGGCCCTTGAGCTGGCCGTGCTTGCTCATGTCGAACAAGGTCTGGTACGACAGGTATGGATACACCGCGGTCGCGCCGAAACCGATCAGGCAGGCGAAGTGATGCGCGTCGCGCGCGTTGCCGGTCTCGACGAGGATGTTGCAGTCGCAGCGTAACTGCTTTTGCGTCAGGCGCGCGTGCACGGCGCCGGTCGCGAGCAGCGCATGGATCGGCAGCAGACCCGGTGCCGGGTAGCGGTCGGACAGCAGGATCAGCATGGCGCCGTTGCGCACCGCGTCCTCGGCACGGTCGCAAAGGCCTTCGATCGCGGCCTTGAGGCCGATTTGCTCGTCGTAGTAGAGGTCGAGCTTGATGTTCGCCGGCGCGATATGCGGCAACGCGAGGATCTGGCGCAGCTTGCGCTGCGAGAGGATCGGCGAGTTGAGCAGTACCTGCTTGGCGTTGTCCGGCGACAGATCGAAGACGTTGCGCTCGAGGCCGATCTGCGTGGTCAGCGACATGACCAGGCGCTCGCGCAGCGGATCGATCGGCGGATTGGTTACCTGCGCGAACGACTGGCGGAAGTATTCGTACAGGGAGCGCGACTGCTGCGAGAGCACCGCGATCGGCGTGTCGTCGCCCATCGAGCCGGTGGCTTCGGCTTCGTCCTCGGCGAGGGTTTTCAGGATGACGTCGCGCTCCTCGCGCGTCAGCGCGAACTGCTTCTGGTAGCGCGCGAGCACCTCAGGCGAGAACGGCTCGGCGGCGAGCGCCGGATCGATCAGATGCGATTCGAGATGGTTGAGCTGCTCGCGCAACCACTTCTTGTAGGGCGCACGCGCACGGTTGACCGCGTCGATCGCCGCGCTGTCGAGCAGCTTGTGCTCGACCAGATCGACCGCGATCATCTCGCCCGGCCCGAGGCGGCCCTTGGCGACGATGCGCGAATCGGGCACGTCCCACAGCCCGGCCTCGGAGGCGACGATGAGATGGTTGTCATCCGAGCGCGCCCAGCGCGCCGGGCGCAGGCCGTTGCGGTCGAGCGCGCAAGCGGCATGCCTTCCGTCGCACAGCACGATGCCGGCCGGACCGTCCCATGGCTCGGAATGCAACGCGTAGTACTCGTAGAACGCTTCGAGATCCTCGTCGAGATCGTCGCGCGAGGCGTACGCCGGCGGAATCAGCACGCGCATCGCGAGCAGCACGTCGAGGCCGCCGGCGACGAGCACCTCGAGCATGTTGTCGAGGCTTTGCGAGTCCGAGCCCTTGCTCGTGACCAGTTCGCCGAGATCGGAGAAGTCGACGAGCGGGGACTTGTACTTGGCCGCGCGCGCGGTCGCCCAGTTGCGGTTGGCCTTGATCGTGTTGATCTCGCCGTTGTGCGCGAGCAGGCGGAACGGCTGGGCCAGGCGCCAGTGCGGCATCGTGTTGGTCGAATAGCGCTGATGGAACACCGCAGCGCTGGCCTCGAGCGCCGGATGCGAGAAGTCCGGAAATGCGGCGCGCAGCTGGCCCGGCGCGACCATGGCCTTGGCCGCAAAAGTGCTTGCCGACAGGGTGACGACGTAGAAGTGGATGTCGTCGTTGAGGTTTTTCTCGGCCAGGCGGCGCGCGCGGAACAGGGCGCGGTCGAACGCGCCTTCATCCATGCCGGCCGGTGCGTCGACGAAGATCTGCTCGATGCGCGGGCGGTGCGCTTCACCGATCGGCCCGCAGGCGCGCGCATCGACCGGCACTTCGCGCCAGCCGGCGACGCTCAGGCCTTCCGCGTGCAAGCACTTTTCGAGTCCGGCCTTCTGTGCCACCGCGCGCGCCGTGTCGTTGCGGTCGAGGTAGACATGGCCCGAGGCGAAACGCTCGCCGACATTGATGCCGGCGTCGTTCGCCAGCGCCCGCAGCCAGCCGAACGGGCGATAGAGCAGGACGCCGCAACCGTCGCCGGTGATGCCGTCGGCACCGATGCCGCCGCGATGCGACATCTTCGCCAACGTGGAGAAGGCTTGGTCGACCAGCCACGCGCCCGCTTTGCCGTCGATGTTCGCGATCAGCCCGAAACCGCAGCTGTCGTGTTCGAACGACGGGTCGTACAGCGTATCAGCGCGTTGTTGCAACATGATCGAACCTGCTCTTGCTCGATGCGACGCGATCGCTCCGATCCGCCGGCATCTGGCGACGACAAAGCCGGCGCGTCCTGGCGCCCGCCTTGGTTATGTGGATATTCCACGCACGCGACTACAACACAAATGTTGCGCCGCGTCAAAGGCTGTGGCAAATGGCCGCCTAGACGGCCATACAAAAATCCGCTTCGTGCGCGCGGAAAGGCAACGGTTTCCGGCGCCATTCCCGCGAAGGCGGGAGTGCGGGCCTACAACGCGTCCGCGCCGGTCTCGCCGGTGCGGATGCGGATGACCTGCTCCAGATCGTGGACGAAGATCTTGCCGTCGCCGATCTTGCCGCTGTTCGCGGAAGACAAAATCGTTTCGACGACGCGTTCGACGAGGCCGTCGGCGACAGCGATCTCGATCTTGATCTTCGGCAGGAAATCGACGACGTACTCCGCGCCGCGATACAGCTCGGTGTGGCCTTTTTGCCGGCCGAAACCCTTGACCTCGGTTACCGTGATGCCCTGCACGCCCACCTCGGCGAGTGCCTGGCGCACATCGTCGAGCTTGAACGGTTTGATGACCGCGGTGACCAGTTTCATGGCTTGTGGTTCGCCGAATGGATTGCGTGCAGGCGACTATACCGAAAAAGCCGGCACGGCGCTGGCGCCCGGAAATGATGCATCCGGGCCGCGATTTCCGTCTGGCGTGTAGGAAAATTCCTACAAGCGAATCAGTAAACTGCCAGTGCCCGCGGCGAACGGATAGGCTAGGCTGCCTTCGGTCCGTTGCGCATCATCATTTGTCCGAGAGGTAACGCCGTGATTGCCGTCTCCCCGCTCGACGACCTGGCCCGTCGCCTGGTCGAACTCGTTCCTCCTGCTCTTGCGGATGCGCGTGCGCGTCTGGCTGATTCCCCGCGCGAGGCCATGGACGACCTCTCCGCCAACTTCAAGGACACCTTGCGGTCGGGCTTGCGCGCGCTCGATCTCGTCACTCGCGAAGAGTTCGACGTGCAGCGTTGTGTGCTGCTGCGCACCCGCGAGATGGTCGAGGTGCTCGAGCATCGTGTCGCCGAGCTCGAGGCGCTGCTCGGCAGCAAAACCGCAGCGCACTGATCGGCATCAGTGGCCGATCGGCATGAGGCCGATGCAGCCCCTTTTTTCCGCGGGCGGTCGTGAACCGAGCTCGGCACCCGTTGCCGATGGTTGCGGTGATCACGGCTCGTCGTCCGGTTGGCATGAATTGCAACCCTCCCCGCATGGACAGCGGGTGGAACCGGCGCGACCGCTCGCGGAATCTGTACCTTGGCGATCGCCCCTGATCGCGAGGACCCCGAACCGGTCATTCGTGGCCGCACCGTTCGACAAGGACGCAGTACGCTCGGAACCCTGCCCGGATCGGCGGGTGAACAGGGATGTTCGTTGTTTTTGCGCCCGCGCCGGTGCGCCGCCGTCCACGGACGGCCATCCCCGCCAGCAAGTTGCCTTGACGGCGCGCACGTCGGACGGCGTGTTGCAGATTCGCCTGCCATGAGCCTTGCCACCGTCCACAGCCGCGCGCAGGACGGCGTGGCCGCGCCCGCGGTCACGGTCGAGGTGCACCTTTCCGGCGGCTTGCCGGGTACATCCATCGTCGGCCTGCCCGAAACCGCGGTGAAGGAGGCGCGTGACCGCGTCCGCGTCGCGATCCAGAACGCGCAGATCGAATATCCCGCACGTCGCGTGACCGTCAGCCTGGCGCCGGCCGACCTGCCCAAGGACGGCGGGCGTTTCGACCTGCCGATCGCCCTCGGCATCCTCGCCGCTGCCGGGCACCTGCCGAAGGAAGCATTGGCGCGCTACGAGTTCCTCGGCGAACTCGCCTTGTCCGGCGAGTTGCGCGCAGTCACCGGCGTATTGCCCGCGGCGCTCAAGACCGTGCGCGCGGGGCGCGCGTTGATCGTGCCGCGGACCAACGCCGCCGAAGCCGCACTGGTGTCCGCGGCCGAGGTGCGCGGCGCCGATACCCTGCTCGACGTGCTCGCGTTTCTGCGCGGCGCGGGCGACCTGCCCGAAGGCGCGGTCGCGGCGACCGCGAACACGAACGACGAGGAGCGCGACTATCCCGACCTCGCCGACGTGCGCGGCCAGGCGCAGGCGCGCCGGGCTCTTGAAATCGCCGCGGCCGGCGCGCACCACCTGCTCATATGATATAGAAATAAAGTCCTTTGTCTAATTGACTTTGTGGGTCCGGACTTTGGCGAGCCTTCTGCTTTGTCGGAGGCGATACCCGTCCTCAGTTATTCAGCTTCTTCGTCTGGTGAACCAGCTGACGTAGGCTCAAACCGATCTTCTCGCGTACGGTTCCCAAATGAGCATCGGATCGGAAACCAGCCGCGAAATTCTCGCCGTATTCTTTTCGCAGCGTCGCCACTTTCGTGTCGCTACTTTTCTCGTGAATTTACCCGGCTTGCCCCTACTGGTCTTCGTAGCCTTCGGAATTCAAGTCGAAACGTTGTCGCCAGACTGTTAATGGCCCAGAAGCTGAGGAATTGATTCCGCCGGCCTCCACTTTCGCTCCAGTCAGCGAATGTCCGACTTTGTTGAGATAGAACGTGGTGAAGAATTGTAGCGGATAGGCCTGTGACTGATCTGTCGATTCAATGACGTTTAGAAACGAAGTCG